>CAZBWF010000061.1:0-4969 GCA_964495675.1 uncultured Gammaproteobacteria bacterium | reverse complement strand
ACAAAATAGAGCTTTTAAAAGCTCTATTTTGTTTTGTACTTGACGAAAAAAAATAAATCTGCTATAATATTATATTGACACAAAAACCAGCTCCTACCACACCTTTCAAAGGAGGTTCTGATGAACAGAGGAGCTCCGCTGACCCATGCAGAGGAAAATGTGCTGGCAGAACTGCTGTCTCGGGTGCAGTGGCCTCTGCCGGCAAAGGTCTTCGCCGCGCTCATGAACAAGTCAGTGTCCGTCCCGATTGAATTGGCAGTGCTGGATGATGAGGAACGGGTGCTGATGATCCACCGCGAGGACATGGAGTATGCCGGGCATCATATGCCCGGCACCGTGCTCCGGGACAACGAAGATGTTCCGAAAGCCGTTCAACGCCTCCTGGATCGCGAGGTGAGCGGGGTCAAGGTTAATCCCCCGCTGTCCTTGGGATGGGTGGAAGTCCACAAGGGCAACGGAGCTGGCCAGGACCCAAACCGGCACCAAATCTCGCTTTTGCATGTGTGCTGGCTGAAGGGGCCTTATAGCGGGCCGGGTAAGTTCTTTTCGGTCAATCGGTTGCCGAAAGACACCCTGCCGCACCATCGCCGGCTGGTAAGCGAGATTGTGGCTCGTCTGTCCTAGGGCGGAACCATGAAAAGGGAAAAGCCGAAGGGGGCAACAGAAATTCGTTGTCCCTTTTTTATTTACCGCTTATGACAGCCGCTTGAGGTCGGCATCAACCATCATGCCGACTAACTCTTGAAAGGCGACTTTTGGCTTCCAGCCCAGCACGCGCGCCGCTTTGCTATAATCGCCACGCAAGGCGGCTACGTCCGATGGGCGCTTAAAGCGCGGGTCAATCACAATGTAGCGTTCCCAATCGGAAATACCGACGTGGCGAAATGCGGCCTCAACAAACTCTCTGACTGAATGCGATTCTCCTGTTGCAATCACATAGTTATCCGCACTCTCCTGTTGGAGCATCAGCCACATGGCTTCCACCTCATCCCCGGCAAATCCCCAATCTCGCTTTGCATCCATATTGCCGAGCCGCAACTCGTTTGCTTTTCCCAGCTTGATGCGTGCCACGCCATCGGAAATTTTGCGCGTTACAAACTCCCTGCCGCGAATCGGGGACTCATGGTTAAAAAGAATTCCATTCGCACAAAACATGCCATATGACTCCCGATAATTATTCACGAGCCAGTATGCATAGAGTTTGCTGATGGCATAAGGGCTCTGGGGCTTAAACGGCGACTCCTCCGAGAGCGGCGTCTCGCCGCCGCTTGAACCAAACATCTCGCTGGTTGATGCCTGATAGAATTTTGTGGTCGGGCTGAATTGCTTAATGGCATTCAAGAGATACAGCACCCCGACTGCATTCGTTTCGGTGGTGAGCTTCGCCAAGTGCCACGACGATCCCACAAACGACTGCGCCGCAAGGTTATACACCTCGTCCGGACGAATGTGCTGAATGACGTGGATGAGCGATGATTCGTCGGTCATATCGCCGCTCACAAACTCAATGCGGTTCGTGACGCCGAGGTAGTCCGTGTTCTCGAAATTGGGATTCGTGTACCGGCGAATCATCCCGTACACCTTGTACTCTTTTTCGAGCAAAAACTTGGCAAGATACGGTCCGTCCTGACCCAAGATTCCGGTGATGAGCGCTGTTTTTTGATTCATATATTGTACTGTTTGACAATTGCGTCGTGCAAAAGGCCGTTTGAGGCCAAAATGCCGTTCTGATGGTACACGTCTTTTATGTTATACGCAAGAACCGTGCCAGCCATATCAGTCATGCGGCCTCCAGCTTCGATGAGGATGCAATGCGCGGCGGCCGTGTCCCACTGCTTGATTTTGTTCGTGGTCGTAAAGTAGCAGTCCGCGGTTCCCTCCGCAACGTCCGCGATTTTAAGACCAGCGCTCCCTTTTTGGACGAATTCACGGACCCCGAGTGCATCCAGCGCTACCCGGTCTTTTTGAAAAAAATGGTGCTTGCTTACCACGGCTTTCGCGGCCGCGGTGGCGGAAACATCGCTTACCCTGAGCCGCCGCCATTCCCCCGCCGAAAAACAGTATGCGCCTTTGCCCTTTTCCGCAACGTACAAAAATCGAGTTGCGGGCGCGTATACGACCCCGACAACAGGTTCATGGTTTTTCACGAGTGCAATCATCACGGAAAACTCCCCCGTCTTTTCTATAAAATCAGCGGTTCCATCCAGGGGATCCACAATCCACATGCGCTCGGCCGTGAGCCGTTCGCCGGTATCGCGGCTTTCTTCGGAGAGCGCAGTAAGGCCGGTTGGCGCCAACACTTTTCTGATAATCTCATCGCTCGCAATATCCGCTTCAGTAAGGGGTTCGCGCCCCTCTTTGAGGGTATGCGAAAACTGGCTTTGGTACACAGACATCACGCGCTCGCCGGCCGCAAACGCGGCATCGCACGCGAGGGAAAGTTCAGGCGAAAAATCAGGTCTCGGAAATTTCATATTTTACTCCACTTTCCCTCTCTTGAAGTAGAAAGCAAACAATATCAAATATGCGACAGTGGTTGCAATCGCTATAACATACTTAATAATGAGCGGGGGCTGCCCTATCAAAAACGCGTATACCAAAGCAATGCTATTTGCCACTAAATAGATAATGAACAGGAATAAGCTAACACCGGAGGTATCTTTTGTTTTAATGGTCTTTATCATCTGCGGAATGATCATAATCGAAAACAAAAAAGTCGCAACCCAGCCGAGTGTTTGAGCTACATCAATATTCATATTTTATTTTGCTCAATAAGATATTTATCCAACATATCCACACTCTCCCCTACTTTCAATGCATCGGTTCTAACTTCAATGTCTGGATTCTCCGGAACTTCGTACGGGTGCGAGGTGCTGAAACCGATCAGGTTATCCATTTCGCCGGCAGCCGCTTTTTTGTACAACCCCTTGGTATCCCGCGCCATGCACGTCGCAAGGGGCGCGTTGATGAATACTTCAACAAACCCATCTCCGATAATCGTGCGGGCCATTGCCCGGTCTTCGGCATAGGGAGAAATAATGGGCACCAGCACCGCATCAACCCTCTGTGATTCTTCGCGCGCAAGCTCGGCAATGCGGCGGTTGTTTTCCCTAATATCTTCGCGAGAAAACCCAAGCTGTACGCGGAACTGGTTTCTGATAGTATCTCCGTCAAGCACCGAAATCCGCTTACCTTGCGCCTCCAAAGCGCGCGCAAGCAAGGCCGCGACAGTGGATTTTCCGGAACCGGACAAACCCGTAAACCACAATACCGTTCCTTGTTTTTGCGCCATAGTATCCGACACAAAAACCTCTTCGCCGCGAGACACTGAAGCCAGAATCATTTCCGAAATCTCCAGGCGCATAAACCACTCCGGAGGGCGTTCCCCTTGCTCAAACATCTTGCGCGCCTGTGTACCGCTGATGTGCATTTTTTCCTCTTCCGTATGCTCCGTATCGTCTGCTTCATGCACATGGTTGCCCAATTTTTTTGAATAAAACACTTTATCAAACCGGATTGGTTCAATGCCCAAATCGTCAAACCGGTCAAAAATTTCGTGGGATGCCTTGGGATGGTAAAAATCACCCACCCCCGTATGATCGCGGCCAACCACAAAATGACTGCATCCGAAGTTCTTGCGGCAGAGCGCCGTAAAAATCGCCTCACGCGGGCCCGCGTACCGAGAGAACGTGGCGTACGTGGCAAACACCACCTTATCCCGCGGGTAAAAATACTTTACCATCTGCTCGTACGCGCCGATAATATATTTGGCATGAAAATCACCCGGCTTTTTTTTGCCAATAACCGGGTGCACAAATAAGCCGTCCGCGTTTGCTCGCTTGAGTGCCTCGAGCTGGATAAATTCATGGCTCCGATGGATGACATTGCGGGTATGGAACCCAACCACGCGCGACCAGCCACGCTCCTCAAACATCCGGCGCACCTGGCGCGGCGTCAGTTCATATTCCGCATACTCGGACCGGCGGCGACGGATTAAGCTAATGTTACCGCCCAGTAAAATCGGACGCAAGGAATTAATCCAGCGCACGCCCGGGTGCTCTATGCTGGTGGTGCCATACAGTTTTTGATTGGTTTCGTTTTTATTGAACTCATACTTTTCTTCCAAATGCAAAATAGCCATGGGGCCTTCGGCGTCACACAAGGCGATGTCCGACCCTTCCCGCAGGCGCTCTGCATCATCCTCCGGCACATCCAGAATAATGGGGATGGTCCACACTTCCCCGCTCGCAAGCCGCATGTTGTCCAGCACGCCCTCAAGGTCTTTTTTGCCCATAAATCCTTCAATCGGGCTGAATGTGCCAATGGCAATTTGCTCAACATCCATCTGCTTGCTCTGGTCAAGAACTATTTTAGGGAGTGATTCGAGATACTGCTCGGAGGGAATATCGCGCAGAATGCGGTCAACAAGCACGCCCCCGTGCGGGGGTACGAGCCCGGAGTGCGAATGCCCGCGCGCCTCGGCAATTAACTTGTTCATCGTATTAATACAGGCAATCGGATACTTGCCAATGGCGGTTTCTGCGGAGAGCATCAGGCCATACGCGCCGTCAAGAATAGCATTGACCACGTCAACCACTTCTGCCCGGGTCGGCTTTTTGTTCGTCACCATGCTCTCGAGAAGATTAGTGGCTACAAACACCCCCGTACCGGCATGGTTCGCCATGGCAATGACCTTTTTTTGCGTCAAAGGAATTTTTTCTATTGGTATCTCTTTGCTCAAATCGCCCCGGTCCAAAAGCAAAAAATCGGACTTCGCAATAATGTCGTCCAAATTTTCCAGCGCCTCCTGACACTCCACCTTAGAAATGATTTTCATCCTGCCCTGCGTTGCCCGCCTTACCTCGTCCACGGATGTGCCACTCCGCATGTACGAAGCAGCAATGTGCCCGATGCCCTCATCAAGCCCAATCTGTATTGATTCATAGTCCTTTTCCGAAAACGGGGGTAG
>CAZBWF010000060.1:0-5043 GCA_964495675.1 uncultured Gammaproteobacteria bacterium | reverse complement strand
GATTATTTTGGCAATATCCCGCGGATCGCTCCTCACCAGAATGATGCCGGCCGATTCAATGGCCACATTGGTTCCCGCGCCAATGGCAATGCCGAGGTCGGATTGCGTCAGGGCAGGGGCATCGTTGATGCCATCCCCAACCATGGCCACTCGCCGAGGGCGAGTGGAATTTCCAAATTCCAATTTCCAATTTCCAGAATTTCCTTGCTGTAAATCTTTTACAATCTTCGCTTTATCCTGCGGCAATACTCTCGCAAAATAGATGTCAATGCCGAGTTCTCTCGCAACGCTCTGCGCCACTTCTTCCGAATCGCCGGTAATCATGGCAAGCCGCACACCCATGCCCTTAAGCTCATACAGAGCTTCTTTGGCTTCGGGGCGGATGGTATCTGCGACAACAATGGTGCCGATTGCCGCGCCGTCCACCTCCACCTGTATATCCGACTTTCCGCGGTGGCCGACAAAGACCTTTTTGCCGGCAACCTCGGCCTCTGCGCCAACGCCCGGAACGCGCTTGAAATTTTTTGCTTCTTGGAACGCCAACCCCCGTTTCTTTGCCTCGGCAACAATGCCGCGGGCAATGGGGTGCTCGGAGTGCGCGTCAACCGAGGCCGCGAGCGTGAGCGCTTCATCCGAAGAATAGGACACCACGCCGAATTCGCCGCGGGTTAATGTGCCTGTTTTATCAAACAACACCGTATCAACGGTCCGGGCCGCTTCCAAGGCAAGGCGCTGTTTGACGAGAAAACCATTGTGCGCGGCTTTGGTAGTTGAAATGGAGGCGACGAGCGGCACGGCCAAACCCAGCGCGTGCGGGCACGCAATGACGAGCACAGCCACGAGCCGCGCAACCGCAAAGCCGACCTCGGCTCCGGCGGCAAGCCATGCAACCAGGGTAACAATGCCGCCGACCACCGCAACAACCGTTAAATAGAGCGCGGCCCGGTCTGAAAGAATTTGAAGCCGCGATTTGGATGCCTGCGCTTCTGCCACCAAACGCATGACGCCGGCAAGAAACGTCTTCTCGCCGATGCTTGAAACGCTGACTTTGAGCGCGCCATCGCCGTTGATGGTTCCGGCAATGACCGCATCGCCTTGTTTTTTGGGAACCGGCTTTGATTCTCCGGTGACCATTGATTCGTTCACGTCCGAGTCGCCTTCGCTAATGGTTCCGTCAGCCGGAATTTTTGCTCCGGGCCGCACGAGCACACTATCCCCCTCGCGCAGTTCCGAAAGAGGAATGGTTTCCGTTTTTCCATTGCGGATGACTTCGGCCGTGTCCGGAAGCAGTTTTGAGAGTTCTTTGAGCGCGCCTTGCGCTCCACTCACGGCCCGCATCTCAAGCCAGTGGCCGAGGAGCATGATGGTAATCAACGTAGTCAGCTCCCAGAACAGGGTTTCCGCGCCCGCAAAAACCGCGTACACGCTCCAGAGGTAGGCGGCTGAAACCGCAATGCCGATGAGCGTCATCATGCCCGGCAGGCGGCCGCGAATCTCGCGCCATGCCCCGGCAAGGAATACCCAGCCCCCGTAGAAAAAAACAATTGAGCCGAGAACGAGCGGCAGGTACTCTGAACCGGAAAAGGCCGGCGGCGACCAGTTGAAAATCTTCTCAACAACGTCCGCGTACAGCACCACCGGAATGGTAAGAATCAAGCTCACCCAAAATTTGCGCAAAAACATGGCCGTGCTGTGTCCGACGTGCTTATTGTGTCCCTCGTGCTCCGCGGTCCTCTTCCCCTTCGCGGGAACGAGATTCATCCCGCATTCCGGACACATGCCCGGCTTGTCTTGAATAATTTCCGGATGCATGGGGCAGGTATAGGTTGTTGACTGGGATGCGCTCTCGTCCGGCGAAGTCGGGCCGGTTGAGCAGCAATCGTGGGTTGTGTTGTGGTGCGAATGATCCATGCGGAGCCGGACGAGAGCGCCTCATCCGGCCGGCGCATGCGGTCGTATGTACTACGACCCTACGATTCAAAATAATTCCAAAGCCAGGCAAACACCCAGCCAACCACAAACCCGCACACGAATGCGAGAATCACGCCGAGCAGGCCCATGCCGAGCGAGAATCCGCCCACCGCGTAGTCAGTCGCGACGAAGTGCTTGGCGCTCCACCAGTCCGCGAGCTGTTGCCCGGCTCCCGCGGCCACCACCACGACCCACGCGAGGTGCATGAACCCAAAGAGCGAACCGAGCGAGAGCCCGGCGGTTTTTTGCGAGAGTTTCATATGCGTTACTTAATTTTCTTCCAAAGATACGCGGCCAACAGGCCCAACACCAGCCACACCAGTACGGTGGTGATGACTGAGCCGAGCCAGAATCCGCTTCCGGAGCCCATCATGCCGCCGTAGCCGTCGAAATTTGCGGATGCCGCAACCGGCGCGAGAGCGGCCAATGCCGCGAGTGCATATGCAATGCGCATAGTTTTTGTTTCGTTACTTATTATTAAACTTATAGAGTTTCACCAATTCCCGCGCGGCTTGGGCGCGGTTTTTTCCGGCGAGCTCGTGCGCCGCGTGCGTGGTGAGGTGGTTTTCGAGCATGAGGCCGTCAAAACTCTTGAGCGACTCCTGCACCGCGCGCGACTGCTGGAGCACCTCTGGGCAGTACACCTCCTCCTCCACCATTTTTTGGAGGCCCGCCACCTGCCCGGAAATGATTTTGAGCCGGTGCAGAGCCCGTTTTTTGTAGGTTGATTGAATGGTGCCTTGCATAGCAGTTGATTAATACTCAATACCCCTAGGGGGTATTATAGCACGACCAAACAACACGTGCAAGGGGTGGTATTGTTGACAAAATTATAAAAATATGTAATTATTTTGAGTTCTTTACATCCCGCCGGGTTCCCAAAGCGGGAACCCAAGCAAACACCGCGCCAACAACTTCACCAGGGAGGTACTTCATGAAGCGAGTTTTCCTGTGCGCGCCGCGACCCAAAGAAGCTCAAGCAGCTTGACTTCAGGGTAAGCGGAAAAGTGGTGCTGGCCGCGGCAATACTCCTGAAAATAAAGTCGCAGAGGCTGCTTAACGACGACATTGGCGAGCTGGACAGGCTAATGAATCCTGAAGAGGTATCTGAAGAGGAGTTCTACGACGACCTGAACTGGGTCGTCCGCGACCTCTTCGGCCACGACATGCACCTGCCGTTCTGGGACTTCCCCGAAACCGCCCGCGGGCGCCGCAACCGCGACGCCGCGGTGAAGAACGCGCGCCTCGTCATCGCCGTGCCGCTCAACGGCACATGGGACGGCGGGGCCGACATCCGCATCGCCGAGGAGAATGGCGTGCCCATCATCGTGCTGTGCGCCACGCGGTGCTTCAACAACGGACATGTCCCGCAGATGCTCCTCGCGGCCCAGAACCAGCACGGAACCGTCACCTACTCGAGCCGCAAGAACGCATACGCGCGGCTCCGGGACGCGCTCGTCGCCTTCAAGACCGCGCACGGCATGCGCAAGCGCCAGGCCGCCGTGGCCAAGGGCCGCATCACCCGCGCCCGCAAGGCGGGCCTCCGGCTCACCAAGACCGCCTGATCTCCCCGCTCCCCGCCCTTTCTCCCCCGCAGTAAAAAAGGCCTCGACTCCTCCCGAGGCCTTTTCTTTTTGTCCCCTATTCCTCAAACACTATGCTCCGTAAGAATTCTTCAAACCGCTCCTCGGGAAATACAGGGTTATGCGAAAAGACGTAAAACAAGCTCGGGCTCTGCTCGCGATAGCGGATGTCTGTGAGTTCATGGAGCTCATTTCTCCAGCTCGGCTGGTGCGGAAAGTCGGGCACACCCGGCTTTTTTTGTATCTCATACCACACTGCATCATGCCCATTGATTTCGATTTCCTCGCGCTCCAGGATATTCACGGTTGAGAGCGTAAGGAACGTGTTTGCCTCAAAGTAGCGGATAAATATCTGGGATTGTTCGCGCGCGCTCTCCCCTGCCGCGTTTGGATTATAGATGTTGTTGCTCTCTATTTCCGGAACATATTCAATCATAAATCCGGCCGGCAGTTCGGCAGAGAAACGGTACACGGGATTGTATTCGGAAAAATCAACACGATTATCCTGTTGAGTCGGCGCTTCGCGCTCCGCACGACCGTTCTGATCACGGGCAGTAATGGTTCCCTGCTCCTCCGGAGCGCTGCATCCGGCACCGAGAAGCGTGAGTGTCAGTAAAATCATGGCCAAGCGAATTCGCATAGGATATTATCGCAAATGCTCATCAAAAAATTCAGTTGTCCGCTGCATCACGAGGGGCCAGGCATTGATGAACTCATGCGGCTCGCCTTCGTAGGTGTAAAGCGTGACGTCAACGCCCGCTTGGCGCATTGCCTCTGCGGCCCGCTCGGACCACTCCAAAGGCACGGAATCGTCCAATGTGCCATGGTGGTACATGACTGGATCATCTATCTTATCAACATAATTAATGGGCGAAATGCCGTCCCAGAACGCGGGATTTGCCTCAAAATCCCCGTACTTTTCTAAAATCGTTTGCGCTGCGGGCCTGCCTCTCCGAATCCATTTGTCAAAATTGTCCCGCGCGTCCGCGGAAACCGGCGCAAACAGCACATACGCTTTTGCAATATCCGGGAGGGTGGTCATAATCTGCAGAGCCACTCCCCCGCCCATGCTGTGCCCGAGCATGCCGATGTTATCTTTGTCGAAGTACGGCAAATCCGAATTGTGCACCGCATTGATGGCATTCACCACATCCTCCGCATACCCCAAGCGGAGCGACTCATCAACCCCCCGAACCTTATCCGACTCTGCGTGGTTGCGGTAATCCGGGTGGATGACCACATAGCCCTGCCGGGCCAAATAATCCTGCTCCCGCTTTAAACCCCTGCCGTTGGTGTAGATTGCGGGGTCTATGTAGCCGTGATTCAGAATCAAGACAGGAAACGGCCCCTCCCCCTTTGGAATGTTCATAATGCCCGAAATGGTGAGTCCGTTGCTCTCGTACGTGATATAGTAGCGCGTGTATGCTCTGTTTTTCGCGAGCACAGCACCGAGCGTGAGGTTGCGGCCAATAAACTCCTGCCTCGCAAA
>CAZBWF010000059.1:4927-5177 GCA_964495675.1 uncultured Gammaproteobacteria bacterium | reverse complement strand
GTAGAGGGAGAAAGTGAGTAGTGCAAGGAGTATTGGGAGCGCGTGCAAGACCTTTTTTTTGTTCATGGAATTTGTTGAAAAGTAGAGAGGTTGAAAGGTAGAGAAATCGAGGAAGCGCAATCTACTTCTCAACTTCTCTACCTTTCTACTATATACTTATTCATTTGAAAAACAAACCACTTTTTGTTATACTCCTCTCGCTATGAAGATTCTATTCATTGGCGATATTGTCGGAAAAATCGGCCGGAAA
>CAZBWF010000059.1:241-4917 GCA_964495675.1 uncultured Gammaproteobacteria bacterium | reverse complement strand
TTATGGAAAACAGAAACTGGAAATCAGTACAAACCGTTTTCTAGTTTCCGGTTTCCATAACCGATTTCTGTTTTCTGATAACTGTTTTCTATTTGAGTGTATCACCTCTCTTTAATTTGTAGAAATACGGCTATTTTGCTATACTCTCCTCGCTATGAAGATTCTATTCATTGGCGATATTGTCGGAAAAATCGGCCGGAAAGCAGTGGCAGAAATTTTGCCGCGGTGGCGCGAAGAGCATAAGCCGGATTTTGTTATTGCCAATGGCGAGAACATGGCGCACGGCTCCGGATTCACGCCGGAAACGTTTGAGGAGGTGCGAAAGGCAGGCGTTGATTTTTTTACGAGCGGCAACCACTGGGCGCGCAAAGAAGAGGGGTTGGTGCTTTTTTCCGACAAGCGCACCCCCATCATTCGGCCGGCAAACTGGGTCGGCTCTGTTCCGGGCCAGGGATTCCGCGTTGTAGAAGTCGGCGCCACGCCGGTTGCTATCGTGAACCTTATGGGCCAGGTGTTCATCCACGAGAACATGGACTCGCCATTCCACGCGCTCGATGCGGTTCTTGAGGCGCTCCCCAAAACAGTCCGCATCATTTTTGTTGATTTCCACGCCGAGGCAACAAGCGAAAGCACGGCATTCGGCCACTATGCGGACGGCCGCGTTTCCGCGGTGGTTGGCACGCACACGCATGTCCCCACCGCAGATGCGCGCGTGCTCCCGGGCGGCACGGCGTACGTGACGGATGTCGGCATGAGCGGAGCGCTTGATTCGGTTATCGGAGACGCCAAAGAGGACAGGATTGCACAATTTTTGGACCAGATGCCCCACCGGTACGATATTCCGGAGGCAGGCGCCGCCGTGGCGAATGCGGTTTTGGTTGAGATTGACCCCAAAACCGGGAAAGCCGAAAGCATTGCGCGGCTCGATGCAGTGGCTGATATTGCCTAGGATGAGCGGTATAGTGTACAATGGATGGGTATGGCAAAGGTAAACAAAGATGCACTCATCGAGCGGGTTGCACAGCGGGCAAACGTTTCGAAAAAAGAAACCGAAGACGTTATTGACGCGTTTGAGCGCGTGGTGATTGATGTCATGAAAGCAGGGGACGAGGCCGTGCTGACGGGCTTTGGCTCGTTCCTCGCGCGCAAGCGCGAATCCCGCATGGGCGTGAATCCCCAGAATCCCGCGGAACGGATTACCATTCCCACAGTGACGGTTCCTAAGTTCAAGGCCGGCAAAACATTGAAGGACGCGCTCAAAGAACGCGGCGCGCCTGCGCCGACGAATCCTGCGCCATCCGCATAACTTTGCAAAACAAATCCCCCCTCTCGCGAGAGGGGGGATTTGGTGCGCCGTGAGGGAATCGAACCCCCAACCTTGGGCTTAAGAGGCCCCTGCTCTGCCAGTTGAGCTAACGGCGCTCGTCGCAATGCCCTCGGAGGGATTCGAACCCCCAATAACAGGTCCGAAGCCTGTCGTGATATCCATTTCACCACAAGGGCGCAACGCGTATCGTAACGCGTCGCTACAGTAGCATAAAATAGTGCGCGAATCAAATCCCGATGTACTCGCGTCCGAGTTCCTCGCGCGCTTTGCGCTCCTCTCGAGCCCATGCCTCCTCCAGCGCGAACGCAATATGCGCGGCAATAATCTGCAGAATGAGGGAATTTCCCATGCTGAATTCCCCGGAGCGCTTGTCCGCGAGGAGGATAACGCCCACATTGTTTTCTTCTATCCGAATAGTTCGTCCGAGCAGGTTTCGTTTGGCGTAGAAAACTTTTTCTTCATCTTTATAGCGATTGCTCGTCAAAAGCACTTCGCCGTCTTCTGCGGCAAGGTGGGAGAGGTAGGGGTCTGAATTTACGGGCAAGTCCCGCGGGAGCGCTTTTGCCGAAATGCCGCTTGCGGCAAGCACGTGGAGGCGGCGTATGTCGTGTTTTTGGAATACGCCGAGGAACGCATGGTGGGCGGGGATTGCCTTGAGCGTAATGCGCAGGATTTCGGATGCGAGTTTTTCGATGTTGTTGAGGTACGCGGGGTCGCCGGTGAGGTAGCTTACGGCCGAGAGAATACCGATGCGCATGGCGTCCTCGTTGAGCCGGCTCGAGAGCACGGACGCGATGTTGGCAAGCACAATTGCCGCAACGCGCGGATTTGATTCCGTAAGTTCTGCGAATTGCCGCGCGGAGAGCGCGAGCAGTGCGGAGTCGCTCGCGGCCTGCGCGCGCGTTTGGTGTTTTTGATTTGTCGAGAGGATTCCGGCCTCGCCAAAAAAGTAGCCCGGCTTGAGTCGGGCCAAGGTGACGATGTCGCCGTCGAGCTGGTGCGTGATGAGCGCTTCGCCGCGCTCAAGCAGGTACAGGTTTTCGCTCGGCTCCCCGGGCGAGTAGATATCCGAGCCGGCGCGGTATTCTTGCTCGCGGAGGAGCGAGGCGCTTGCGCGGAGTCCATCCTCGTCAAGCCCCCGAAAGACGCTGAATGATTGTAACGCTTTACTGTCGACCATGACCGCCTGGATTATGTGTTGAGCGAGCGCGGATCCAGCATGTTGCTCATTGCCACTTCGCGCGAGATGGCGCTTTCTTTCACGAGCCGCTTGATATCCTGATCCATGGTGGTCATGCCCTCGTTGGCCGCGGTCTGGATGACGGTTTTTATCTGCGCAATTTTGTTTTCGCGGATGAGGTTCGAAACCGCGGAATTGTTGACGAGCACTTCGCGCGCCGCAACCCTCCCGCCGCCTTGTTTTACCAGGAGCCGCTGGGAGATGACCCCGCGGAGCGTCATGGAAAGCTGGACTCGGATTTGGTCCTGCTGGTAGGGCGGGAACACGTCAATGATGCGGTCAACCGTCTGGGCCGCGTTGATGGTGTGCAAGGTGGCGAGCACCAAATGCCCGGTTTCAGCGAGCGTCATGGTTGCGGCAATGGTTTCAAGGTCCCGCATTTCGCCCACCATAATCACGTTCGGATCCTGCCGGAGCGCGTGCTTCAACCCCGCGGCAAATGTCTTCATATCCGTGCCGAGTTCGCGCTGTTTTACGATGCTCTTTTCGGGCTTGAAGATGAATTCGATTGGATCTTCAAGCGTGATGATGTTGCAGTTTTTTTCGGCGTTGATGAGATTGATCATAGCCGCGAGCGTGGTGGATTTGCCCGAGCCCGTGGGCCCGGTGACGAGAATCAACCCATCGTTTAAGCGCGTGAGCTGGTAGGCGATCTGCGGCATGAGAATCGCGTCCATGGTCGGAATGCGGTTTGAGACGATGCGGGAGACGAGTCCGATGTTGCCCTTTTCCCAGTGCACGTTGACGCGGAACCGCGAGAGACCCGCGATTTCGTAAGACATGTCGAGCTCGCGCTCGATGAGGAGCTTTTCGCGCTGAGCATCCGAGAGAATGCTGAACACGAGCTCCCGCGCTCCATCTGAAGAGAGCGGCGCTTCGTTCGGCAGTTCCGCAAGCGAACCGTCAATGCGCACAATGGGCGGCTTGCCCACGACAAGATGAAGGTCCGAGGCGCTGCGCTCCACGGCCGCTTGAAACAGCGCGCGCATTTTTTCTTGCAGAACCGGCGTATTTACGTTTGGTGTTTGTTTCGGCATCTCCTACGAATTACGAATCAAGTTACGAATATACGAATACTATATATGTTTAGTATATCAAAAATGGGTTACTTTTGCACGATAACCGGTGTCCCGATTTCCGCCCATTCATAGAGCGTTTGCGCCGGGCCCACCCCGAGCCGGACGCAGCCGCCCGAAACCGGCGTGCCCAAGTGGTCCGCGCCTTCTTTAATCCCGCCGGGCCACTCCGGCAGTTCATGGATGCCGTAGGTGCCTCCAATAAAGCTCATCCAGTAGGGCATCCAGAGTTGCGCGGGGCGCGACCAGGCGCGGGGTGATTTGTTATTGATGGCGTACTCGCCAATCGGCGTTGGCGTGCTCGGCTTGCCCGTGGATGCGGGGGTGGTGGCGATGCGGAAGCCGTCTTGATAGTACGAAAGCCGCTGGTCCGAGAGGTCAATAATGATTGCTTTGCCGGCGCGGTCGATTGCTTTGGCAACGCGGGGGAGCGTCATGTGCCAGGCCGCGCCTTGCCGTGTAACCGTAAGCGCGATTTCTGTGCCGGTCGGGATGGCTGCGGCGAGAGCCGCAACTTCGTTTTCGTCGAACCGGCCGGGGTTTAGGGGCCGGCCAAATGTATCAAAAACCCGTATGTGCGGACCTCCGGCGCCAATCGGGGCCGTGACTATTTCCAGCCGGCCGTCGTTGTTTTCGTCCGTGACAAGAGCCGCGATGCCTCCCATGAATGTTTCGCCATACGGAAACCAGCTTACAATTTCCGAGCCGTCTTGCCGGATAATCCGGACTTTTGGCGAGACGCCCGCGGGAGAGCCGAGCAGGAGTTCACTCGTGCCATCTCCGCCGAGGTCCAGGGCGGCGATAGTGTAGATGGTGTCAATGGGGAGGTTAATCGTCGTTTGCGTGCCATCGGAGAATGAGGCGGGGAAGGAGTAGGAGGCAGCGTGCGTGATGGCGGGCGCTAATAGCCAAACACCAAACATGAGTAGCCCTGTCATTGCGAGGGAGCGTACCCGCGACCGCGGCAATCCCGCGAATACTGAAACGGCGTATGTAAAAAAGATTCGGGCGACGGTTCGCCAGTGACGGGATT
>CAZBWF010000059.1:0-231 GCA_964495675.1 uncultured Gammaproteobacteria bacterium | reverse complement strand
GTTTGGTTTTTGATGTTTGGTGTTTCATGTACCTCCCAATGCCGCATCCAATAACATGCGCATATCATCCCACTGCGCCCCCGGGGTGTCGGCCCCCATGGTGATGGCAATAATTTCGCGGCCTTCGCTGTTTCGGACCTTCATCACCAAACACCGGCCCGCTTCGTTGGTAAATCCGGTTTTAGAGCCGATGACCACATAGGGCACATCCAGAAGCTTGTTTGAGTTGAC
>CAZBWF010000058.1:0-5202 GCA_964495675.1 uncultured Gammaproteobacteria bacterium | reverse complement strand
CGTGTTCCGCAACCGCACCTGCCAAATTTCCAGGCGTGTTGGAAATTGGCACGCAGTGGCGCGCAGCCGATTTCAAATCAATATTGTCGTAGCCCACCGCATAGTTTGCGACAATTTTTAATTTCGGGCTTGTCCTGAACACCTCATCATCCACGCGCTCCGTGAGCACCGTGATAATCGCTTCCGCCGTGCTGGTGTTGCGTAAAAATTCAGCCCGCGAGGGCGGGGTGCGCTTTTGGTTCATGATAACACGGCAGTGACGGTAGAGCTCGTCGAGTCCCTCTTTGGAAAGCTTCCGCGAGATATATACGAGTGGTTTTGACATAGCAAATCAATTAATATAATACGTTAGCGACCTGCTCGGCCACGGCAAAGGGGTTCTTTGCCTGCCAAATGTTCCGCCCAATGGCCCAGCCCGCGGCGCCTGCCTTGAGAATTTCTTTCGTTTGCGCAACCACGGCCCTCGCGCTCGCGGCCTTCTCGCCGCCCACCACAAACACCGCGGTTTTGCCTGCGGCTTTCACCACCCAGGAGAAACTCTTCATGTCGCCCGTGTAGTTAATCTTTACCGCGTCCGCGTTCAATTCAGCGCCGAGCCGGGCCGCATACGCAAGCGTATCGCGGCTGGTTTCATTCTTGACGTGCTTGCCGCGCGGGTACATCCAGCCGATGACAGCAAGTCCGCGTTCATGGGCTTGTTCCTCGATTTTTGAAAACTCGGAGAGCATCTTCTGCTCGTGCTCGCTCCCCACATAGATGGTGTACCCCACGGCTTTGGCCCCGAGGTCTGCCGCTTCCTCTACCGTACAATTTTGCAACGACACGGGCTCCTCGCCCTTGTGGAAAGCCGTTTTGCCGTTGAGCTTCACCACGAGGGGCACGCGGTGTTTTTTTCTGTCGTAATACTTGCTCGCAATCCCCTTTTGAAACACCACGCCCGTAAAGTGGCCGGAGTCCGCGATGTCCATAATCCACGCCGGGTCAACACTCCTTTCGTCAAAATCGCCGGGCCCGTGCTCAAATCCGTGGTCATAGGCAAGCAACATGCCGCGGCCATTGCGCAGAAGCGGCTTGAGAAAATTTTTGGAGGATTTTTTAATACGAGTGGGCATACGGTATCTGTCATTTTTTTACTTTATCTTTAACCACACCCAAAACTGACGAAACGATTTTCTCCACCGACATCCCATACTTCTGGAGCAGTTCCTCGGCTTTGCCGGATTCTCCAAACGAATCCGGCATGCCCACAAACCGCATGGCTGTCGGGTGGTGGAATGCCAGGGCCTCGGCAACGGCGCCGCCAAGGCCGCCGTGTACTTGGTGCTCCTCCGCTGTTACCACAGCTCCGGTTTTTTGGGCGTATCGGACAATGGTGCGTTCGTCAAGCGGCTTGATGGTATGGCTGTTGATGACCGCCGCCGAGAGCTTGTGCTTCTTTTTGAGCTCAAAAGCGGCCTCGAGCGCCGGATGCACCATAAGGCCGCACGCAACAATAACCGCATCCTTTCCGTCCGCCAAAACCTCGGCGCGGCCGATTTTGAAAGGAGATTTTTCGGTGGTACTAACCGGGGTTGCGGGGCGAGAGAGGCGGATGTAGCCGGGTCCGGACATTTCTCCGAGCGCGGCCGTTGCTTTTCTGGCCTCAATGGCATCCGAGGGAACCACCACGGTCATATTCGGCAGGACGCGGGTGATGGCAATATCTTCCAACGCCTGGTGCGTTGCGCCATCTTCTCCCACGGAAACGCCCGCATGAGAGCCCGCGATTTTGACGTTGGCGTTCGTGTAGCAGATGGAAACGCGGATTTGGTCCCAGTTCCTGCCGGGAGAAAAAACCGCAAATGACGACATGAACGGAACATAACCCGAGAGCGCCATGCCGGTGGCAAGTCCGGCAAGATTTTGCTCGGCCACACCCACCTCCACGAACCGCTCGGGATACGCTTGCGCAAATGCCTGTGAGCGCGTTGATTCGGTTAAATCCGCCGAGAGCACCACAACTTTTTCGTTCGCTTTGCCCAGCGCGAGCAACCCCTCGCCATAGCCGTCGCGGATGGCTGCGCGGGGAGTATTTTTGCCGAAAAGATTACGAATGAGTTTTGCTTTGGGGTTGATTTTCATACTCTCTTGCGCAACTCACGCAACGCCTGCTCCGCCTCTTCGGGCTTCGGCGGCTTCCCGTGCCACTGGTAATTATTTTCCATAAAACTGACGCCCTTGCCTGGCGTGGTGTGGGCAATGATGCACACCGGCTTTTCGACGATTGCCTTTGCCGTATTGCAGGCATCAATCACCTCCTCGATGTTATGGCCGTCCACCTCGATTACTTTCCAGTTGAACGCCTGGTACTTTTTGGCGAGCAGCTCAAGCGGCATAATGCTTTCGGTGGGGCCGTCGATTTGAATGTTGTTGCGGTCGATAATCATGGTAAGGTTGGGGAGTTTGTGCTTTGCCGCAAACATAACCGCTTCCCAGGTCTGGCCTTCGTTCTGCTCGCCGTCGCTCGACATGCAGTACACAGTTGCTTTGGATTTTTCCCAAAAGTGGAGAGCATACGCCATGCCAACTGCCAGAGACACCCCCTGCCCCAAGGGGCCCGCCGTGTTCTCGATGCCCGGCAGAGACCCGTAGTGCGGATGGCCCTGCGCACCCGCCCCAAGCTTGCGCAAGCCCCAGAGTTCCGGTTTGGGGAAATACCCGGCCTCTGCGAGCGCAGCATACCACACCGGACAAATATGGCCGTTGGAAAGAATCACGCGGTCCCGCTCCGGCCACTGCGGCCGCTTGGGGTTGTGCCGAAGCACATTAAAATAGAGCGCCGTAAAAACGTCCGCCATGCCCAAGGGGCCCGCGCTGTGGCCGCTCTGGGCCCGCGCGAGCATTTTGATGATGTTCTGGCGGATGGCAGCGGCGATTCTGTCTAACTTTTTTAGGTCGGTAATTGGTTCAAACATACTTATGCCCCGCCTAACGAAATTATGGCCTGCTTGATATCCTCCTGTCCAAATACATAACTGCCAGAAACCAATACGTTCGCTCCTGCCTCAAGTAATGAAGCGGCTTCAAGCGGGCCCACGCCCCCATCCGCGGCGATGATAATCTCCGAATTCCGCGCCCGGAGCTCGCGCACTTTGTCCACTGCTTTTGCGTTAAACTCTCTGCCCTGCGCCCCGGGATCAACACCCATGATGAGCGCCGCGTCAATCTCTTTCAGTATATCATAGAGCGCGGAAACGGGCGTATCGAGATTGAGCGCGATGCCGACTTCCTTGCCCGTACTGCGAATGAGGCCGATGGTGCGGCGCACGTCGTAGGTTGCCTCATGGTGAAACGTAATGCGGAACCCGGACTCGCGCGCCCAGCGCTCCACCCATTTCTCCGGGCGATCCACCATGAGGTGGGCCTCGAATTGCAATTCGCCGGCAAGCTCCCGCAAGCGCTCCGGCTGGTTCCATGTTTTTTCGGGCACAAAGATCCCGTCGGCAATGTCCAACTGGGCGCGCGAAACCACGCCCGAAAGGCGCTCGGCCTTTTCACGCACGCCCTCGAACGTTTTTTCGAGAATAGCGGGTAAAATTTCTACCATGCTTCCAACTTTTTAATTTTTCCGACTCTCCGCACGTGCCTTTGGGCTTTCGAGGGTTTGGCGGCAAGCCACGCGCGAACAACCCCGTTGGCTTCTCTCTCTTCGAGTACTCTCGCCGCAATTACTAGCTCGTTTGCGTGGTCTTCTTCAACGGATTTTTTGGCGGTGTAGGCATTCCACGCCACGGCCGCGCGCACGCCGCGGAACTTGTTGGCCGCAATGGCCATGCCGTTGCCGGCCCCGCACAGGAGTATCCCCCGCACTTCCCGGGAAGCGCCAACCTTTTTCGCGACAGCCGCCGCATAGTCGGGGTAATCATCTGCAGGCGCCATCTCCCCGGCGCCCATATCAACATACGAAATACTGCGCGCATCCAAATACGCTTTGATGCGCTCTTTCAATTTGTAGCCGGCATGGTCGGCGCCAAGATACATCATAGAATTGTTTTTACTTTTTGGATATCATCCTTTATTAACCGCTTCAGGTCATCCTCATGCTCAACGGTAATCGTATCTCGAACAAACTCCACAATCTCAACCTCCACCTCCTCCCCATGAATATCCCCCTCGAAATCTATGAGCAAGGCCTCGCACGCGGGCTCTTCGTCGTGGAAGAGCGTTCGGTGTCCCCAGAAGAGCGCAGCGCCGCGGCGCTCGCCGCGGACCGTGACGTAGGCCGCGTAGACCCCAAAGCGCCGGAGCGTTCGGCGAACAGAATCAGTAACAGTGAGGTTCGCCGTCGGATAGCCGATGGTTCTGCCGTGCCCGGACCCGCGAATGACGCGACTTGCAAACCTCATAGTAATCATGCGCTCACGATTCCGCCCCCGCGGGATCTGCGCGACCTCGACCGAAATCGCGTGAAATTTTTATAATCACCCCGAGAAGCACAACAGCGCCGAGCCACTGGGTTGCCGAAAAAGTGTTCCCGAAAAAGAGCCATTCAATGAAAATCGCGGAAAGCGGCCAGGTCAACTCAAGGAGGGTTGAAATTCGCGCCGGCACGTGCGAGAGCCCCTTATAATAAATGAGGAGCGCCACGAGCCCTGTTGAAAGCACGATTGCCATAATATACCACCACTGCGTTGAGGAGATTGCTCCGAGCGAATCGAGATCTTCGAGTGAAAGCATGTAGAGAAACGCGAACACTGACGTGAATAAAAACCGCAAGCCCGAAAGCGAAATGAATGAAAGGCGCGCAAGCGCGTAGCGGCCGAGCACCGTGGAGGCCCCCCACGAGAACGCCGCAAGAAGAGCGAGGAGCGCGGCAAATGCGGTGCCGGCCCCGGTTGTGAGATTCACGCGCAAATCCGGGAACGAAACAAAGTACGCGGCCAGAAGCGCGAGGAGCGCGAGGCCGATAAACCGCCCGCGAATGGGTTCTCCAAGCACCAGGCCGGCCAGCGCTATGGCAAACACGGGCTGGAGCTGCTGCAGCAGCACCACCACGGAAAATTGAATGTACTGCACGCTGCCGAGCGCTGCGGTGTACGCAATGGTGCCGACTGTTCCACCCAAAAGCGCAATGGCGAGAACCGAAAGCCATCCCCTGCGCGAGAGGCGGGTCCACTGCCGCGCCTCGCGAACCAAAAACGGCGCAAGCACCGCGAGCCCCAA
>CAZBWF010000057.1:0-5277 GCA_964495675.1 uncultured Gammaproteobacteria bacterium | reverse complement strand
TTGGTTGGGCAGGTTGGGATGGTGTTTTTGTAAATCTTTACATAAAACTTCTCACATCGCGAAGCAATTGACCGATATGTTCTCCAATACAGCGCATAACCTAAAAAGATTCGGTTTATCATTTCTGATAACCCTTTTCTTTTTCGCCGTTACGTATTTCGTATTTCCATGGGGGTTGTATCCTTTTGATTACGATAAAACGATCGCCGCAAAAGCGGTGCAAGCGACCGAATTGGTCCCCCAAACGGCGATAGTCGGCAAGACGGTCCAGGCCCTATTTCCTTGGTTGATTCTCTCTCCTTGGTCGGTGATCTCCCAGATTAAATGTAAAGAGATCGGTTGTATTGCCCTGCCTTTCCTTGCGGTGCCAGCTGTTGTCGGTCTGTTCTTTATCTATCAAGGTTTTGTCTCTTCTTTCCTGCGGCGAAAAGAAAGTACTGACTCCCGAGGACTTTCTAGGTTCGCGAAACTTTTCGTTCTGATTTGGGTTGTTTATGTCGTTGCCGGCGCCTACTTAGTCAAAAAGAGCTTTATAGATACGCCGCTAGCCATGAACAACCTCTTAACGGATTTGAAGCATAGTGCCGGCGGAGCCGCGTTTCCAGACGGCACCACATTTTCAATATCAGATGTGCATTTTCGGAGACCCGATTGGTACACGGAGGATGTAAGAATAGCTGGAGGCGGCTATTACGGTAAAGAGCAAGATCAGTTTTTGCTCTACGCGCTCAATAAACCGCTCGTCCAGACCGTGGAAAGAAAATGTCAGCCCAACGAGGTTTTTGATATAGTTCAAATCTATCAAGGTTTCTGGGCGTGTTACTCAAAAACTGACCGTTACAACAACATATATTATGGGTTTTTGGATACTGAGCAGAGGATACTGGTTCAGATAAACAGACTGCCAGACCGTAAGGGGGTTCCTGCTTTTGTTGAGTATTATAAAAAGCAACGGTGAACCGAAGGTAAACTCGAAATTCCTCCTATGCTGAGTCCAAGCGCCAAACTCGATCCCAACGTTTTCGATAGAGAAAAGCTTCAGCAAAAGCCGATCCGCGACGGGTACGGCGATGGGTTACTGATGGCGGGCGAAGCGAACCCGAACGTGGTGGCGCTGTGCGCCGATCTTTCGGAGTCAACACGCACGCAACCCTTCCAGAAAAAGTTTCCGGATCGGTATGTGGAGTTGGGCGTGGCCGAGCAAAACTTGGCCACCGTCGCCTCGGGCATGGCGGCGATGGGCAAAATTCCGTACATTTCGTCTTATGCCATGTTTTCGCCGGGTCGCAACTGGGAGCAGATCCGGACCACAATTGCCTATAACAACCAGCATGTGGTCATCGCCGGCGCCCATGCCGGGGTCTCTGTGGGTCCGGACGGCGGGACGCACCAGGCGATCGAAGACATGGCGATTATGCGGGTCATTCCGAATATGACCGTGATCGCTCCGTGCGATGCGATTGAGGCGAGAAAGGCGACCCTTGCGGCGATGAGTCTCACAGGCGGGGTGTACATCCGCTACGCGCGCGAGAAAACGCCCGTGATGACGACCGATCAAACGCCGTTTTCCGTGGGCAAAGCCGAGGTGTTCCGGGAGGGCAAAGACGTTGCAATTGTTGCCTGCGGCCCCTTGGTTTATAACGCGCTTGTGGCTGCCCAAAATCTCTCAACAGAAGGGATTGAAGCCGCGGTCATCAACAGCCACACGGTGAAGCCCCTTGACGCTGAAACGATCGTGCGGGCCGCCAAGGTTCACGGCGCTCTCGTTACGGTTGAAGAGCATCAGATATACGGCGGACTGGGTTCGGCGGTGTGCGAAGTGCTCTCTGAACAGTATCCGGTTCCCGTCGAGCGCATCGGCGTGCGCGATCGGTTCGGAGAGTCGGGCGATTCGAGCGAATTGGTTGAGCATTTCGGAATGGGGACAAAAAGCATCCAGGAAGCCGTACGGCGCGTCATGTCGAGAAAATAACCCAAACTTCTATGTACGACGTCGTTACCATCGGTACGGCGACCCGCGACGTGTTTCTGAAGTCGAAAGCGTTCAAGGTCATTCCCGATCCCGCTTCGGTTACGGGCCAATCAGAGTGTTTTGCGCTGGGTTCTAAAATTGACATTGACGAAGTCGTCTTTGACACCGGCGGCGGGGCCACGAACGCCGCGGTTACGTTCGCCCGGCAGGGCTTGCGCACCGCGTGTCTCACCCGGGTGGGCGCCGACGACAACGGAGCGGCCGCCTTGGGCACCCTCACGCTCGAGGGCGTGGAGATTCAATACACCCAGCGCGACGAGCGGGAGCTTACCGGTTATTCGGTGCTCCTGGTTACTCCTTCGGGAGAGCGGACGGTGCTTGTCTGCCGCGGCGCCAGCGAGGATTTTGACCCTCAAGCGGTGTCGTGGGCTGAGCTTGATACAAAATGGTTGTACGCTTCTTCCCTTTCAGGCAACCGGGCAGTCCTCGAGGCGTTGGTGAGTCGCGCCAAAGCTTCTGGCGCCAAGATTGCCTTTAATCCGGGCAAAAAGGATTTGCAGTTGGGGTACGAAGCGCTTGCGCCCTACCTTGAAGCCGTGGATGTCCTCCTGCTCAACCGTGAAGAGGGGGCATACTTTACCGGCATTCCCTTTGAGGACGAAACAGGCATTTTTCAGAAGCTTGACGCGTGGATTGGCGGGTACGCAGTCATGACTGACAGTCGGCGCGGCTCGGTGGTTTCTGACGGTAAAACGCTGTGGCGGGCGGGGATCTATCCGGAACATGCGCTCGTGGATCGCACCGGCGCGGGAGATGCGTTCGGCTCCGGTTTTGTGGCCGCAGTTATCAAAGGGCAAGACGTGCCCACGGCTCTCCGGCTGGCCTCGGCCAACGCCACCTCGGTCGTGGAGTACATGGGCGCGAAACGTGGCATCCTGACCGCCCGCGAGTTCTCCGATCCTCGGTGGGGAAGTCTCGATATCCGCACGGAGACCCTCTGAAACGCCATGGCAGATACCCACGCCGATCCGCTCACGCACATCGCCCGCATCCTGCGCACGGACCAAGATGTGCTCCGCGAGATCGTGAAGAAAATGGACGAGGCAACCGGCAAGCGCGGCGTGATTGAGGCTGTCGTCGAGGAAAATCACGTCAAGATCGAAGACTGCCTCGCCAAGCTCGGCGTCACGCGCGCCGATTCTGCCCAAGCAGTCTACCAGGCGCTCATCGGAAAAATACGCGAGCACGACGCGAAACTCCAAGTGCTGCTGCACCAGCCGGTCCAGATCACGCCGGAAGGTTCGGCTTCACTCATCAATTTCGCGATCGAGCTTTCGCAGGTTCCGCCGGGATTTTTCCTCAAGGAAGAGCGGGCCGTTTTTTATCTGCGGCAAAATCCGCCCCAGCGTATCGTTTCTGCCCTCGGCTATGCGGATGTTGATGAGCTCCTCGCGCATGAGAACATTTGGGAAATCTATAGCGCCCTCCGGTTTGTAGAAGACAAAGAGTGGCTCAACAACGTTTTCTTTGCGGTATACAAGGATTTGCAGCCGGACGAATTCGAGGAGCGCAAGATCACGGTTAAGGTGCTCGACCCCAAATGGCTTAAAGTCGCCGAGCAATTCGTCAAGAAGAAATACCACAACGTCTCGCACTTAAAAGAGCTCGGCGTCATTTTCGTCCTGCCTCTTTCCCTGAACGTGCCGGGCGAGACCACCCGATTGCTCACGCTCGTGCTTCATTACCTCAACGAGATTACTTTTTACTGCCGGATCTTCCGGCGCTACGCCGAGGAACCGGCAACCTTCGGGTCGCAATTCATCTCCGCCTTGCGCGGCGACGTGCTTGATGCGCGTCTGCCTGATCACGAGGCCATCAATTGGATGGTCGTGCAGCGGTACTTGGCCAAAGATGACGAATACGACTGGCGGCTGTTTGAGCCGCACGTGAATCCCGAAGCCATCCATTGGCAGAAGGCTGAAGCCAACTTGGTCGAGCTTTCGCACCGCTTTCCCGAACTCGATGTGGATTTTTGGGACGGGCTCGGCTATGTGGGCGATTACTTCAAGTCCGAGGTGGGCACCGATATTTTGGCTTCCTTTAACGTGATTGACACCGTGATGTCGCTTGTCCAAGAGCGGGCGTTTACGAAGTTTCTCTACCACCATCAGGAAGCGCTCTGGAACCGAATTTTTGCGGGTTACGTGGGGCAAGAGCAGATGGAGGAGGTGATTGTGGAGAATTTCACGAAAGGGTACATTACCCTCTAAGAAATCAAGCGTTGTTTGCAATATATTTTTAGGTATTCCTCTGCCGCGAACAATTCCTCGTTTCTTAAATCCAAATTCCAAAGCTCAAATGTCAAATCAAATCAAAAATCCAAATGGCAAGAGAAGATAGTGATGAAAGCGGTTTTGGATTTTAAACCTTGGGCTTGCATTGACATTCGGATTTTGTAATTGGTCGTTCCCACGAAAATAATTTCGGTTTTGATTTGATGTCCGAAGTTTTTTCTCCGGTGCGAGTCCTCAAGCGCGCCCAAGACGAAGGTTATGCCGTCGGCCAATTCAACGTCTCTGATAATGAGCAGTTGCGTGCCGTGGTTGAAGCTGCGGTCAAGCTCAAAAGTCCGGTTATACTTGGCACCTCCGAAGGAGAGCGGAAGTTTTGGGGGCTTAAACAGGTGGTGGCGCTGGTGGCGTCGTGGCGCGAACAGGTCGGTGTACCGCTTATTTTGAACGCGGATCATTCGAAATCGTTTGAAACGGCGAAAGAAGCGTGTGATGGGGGTTACGACGCCGTTCACATTGATGCCTCGGACAAGCCGTTCGAAGAAAATCTGCGCGTCACCAAACAGGTCGTTGAATACGTAAAGTCAAAAAATCCTGATATCCTCGTGGAGGGAGAGTTGGGGTATCTCCCCGGCAGTTCGGCTCTCCTCAAGGAAGCTGTTACCATCAAACCGGAGTACTTAACCGATCCCACTGCCGCAGCGCAATTTTTGAAGGAAACCGGCGTGGATACGCTGGCTGTTTCAGTCGGCAATTTTCACGGTATTACCGTTGCTAAGGGCGCTTCAGAACATTTGGACCTTGGTCGTTTGACCGCGATTCGCACAGCTACTGGAGCCATACTGGTGCTGCACGGCGGCTCCGGCATCCCGGCAGATGAAGTGAGAGCGGCAATTGAGCAGGGGATCGTGAAGGTCAACATCAACACTGAACTGCGTGTGGCGTACGTGGGCGCGCTTGAAAAAACCCTCGCCGAGTCTGACGAGACGACTCCCTATAAAATTTGGCCGGGGG
>CAZBWF010000056.1:0-5300 GCA_964495675.1 uncultured Gammaproteobacteria bacterium | reverse complement strand
CCTGCGAGAGCGCGTCATCAAGAATGGCATCGCTGATTTGGTCCGCCATTTTGTCTGGATGCCCTTCAGTGACTGATTCTGATGTAAGAAATGCGTGATCTTGATCGAGGTACTGCATAATTTTAACATGTCATTGCGAGGAGTCCCGTACTCGGGACGACGCGGCAATCTTATCAGCGCATGGAGGCACGCCTTTACAGTAACGTACCACAACGCGACGTTAGGATTGCCGCGGTCGGGAGTACCCTCCCTCGCAATGACAATTCTGTTATAAATTCCACTTATTATCTGTCACAATTCTCCCATACTTCTCCCCCTCCAAGGCCAGCACCACGGCGAGCTTCCCCCCGAAGCGGACTGCTTCTTCGGGCCGGAGCCCGAGCCGGTCCTCGAGGACAATTTTCAAAAACCGCGCGACAAACTGCGGAGCAGTCGGGTTGATTGCGAACCCCTGTACCGTATCACCCGCGCCGTTTTTTTTCAAGTCGTCAAGAACAAGCGCGCGGAACCGCTCATCGTCCTGGAGGACGGTGTCGAGTATGCGGAGCTGGGCCAAAAGCATAAGCGAGCCCAGGGCGCTTTCCGAATCCCGAGCCCGAACCGATTTGTCGAGCGCATCCCGCACTGTTTTCGCATCGCCGCCGGTTTGAGCCATGAGCGCGCGGGCGCGCTCCAGCATGCGGCCCCCTGGAATTGCCGATGGCGCGCCGGTTTTCGGCGGCGCAGGCGGCTCCGATGCAACCCGGGGCGCGCCAATGCGCGCTCCGCCGGCAGGGCTGCCCCCCGGCAGTACTGCATCCTCCTGCAAATCCGGAAAAAACAGAAAATCATAAAGCTGGAGGAGCTTGCGCAGAACATTCTTCTGTTCCGGAGCCAACGCCCGGGTATTGGCATCGCTCCCCACATACTGCTCCTCTTCGATTGCGGCGCGGCCTTGGTCAATGTCGTTCTTTTGGTCGTAGTCCGCAAGCCAGTTGCGGACCGTGGCGGCTTGCTGGCCCTCTTCGCCCGCAACCGCAATCTGGGCTTCGCCGAGCCGTTCGGTGTTTGAACGAATCGCGTCAATCATCTGCGTCCGCAACCGCTGGACATTCTCCTCGCGGGCCTCCAGCGAAAGAGTAGCATAGAGCTTGGCGCGGATATCAAGATTGTTTGCAAGCCCCGCAAGCATATGCTCTCGCAACAGCGCAAGCTGTTCAGATATTGGGAGGTAGGAAAAAGCCACCCACTGGCTCAAAAGCAGAATCTCTGCGTACTCGCGGGCGAGGGCATTGTTTTGGGCGATGTTTGCCCTGCCGAGCGCGTCAGTAAGCGCGAGGGAATAATCCTTCGCTTCTCCCCACTCCCCACCGTACTCATATTCCAGCACCGAGGCCCGAATGTCGGCCGCGGTTTCGGCTTTTTGCAGTTCGGCGGCAGAAAGCGCGTCCGCGTCAAGCACGCGCTTGGGGTGCCCGGGCGCGCCAACACGCTCCTGTACTATAGTGTTCATGGCCGGGCTCATGTGCCTCGTTCTCCTCTGCGATTGCGTTCATCAATCGCTCTCCGGAACTCTTCTTCGGTTCCCGGAACAATGGTCGGCCCGGCCGGCGGAGTTGCGGACGCGGCAGGCGATGCGGGTTGTGGCGGAGTTGCAGGCGCCGCAGGGGGAGGCGCAGAACCAACGCCCGCTGACCCGGTTCCAACGCCTTTGAATTTCGTTTCCAAATCGGCAAACCGCGTACGCACCAAATCAACCATGGACCGTACATCCGCCTCCTGCACTTCGTTTTCATTAATATTACTCAACTTGGACTGATACCTGCGCGCAATTGAGCCAAGCTGGTCGTCTAACGCGCCTTGGTCGAGCACCCCGTTGTGGTCCAACTTGCCTTCCAGGTACAAAAATTGGGCAAGGTCGTTCTCGCCGGCTGCGCGCTGGCGCGGGTCTCTGTCTTTCATCATGGGAATTACCTCCTCAAAACGGGATTTGATCCACTTGGTCTTTTGCCAATCGCGCACCCCTTCCGGATCTCCGAATATTTCTTCTCTGACAACATTCCCTTCTGCATCCGTTATTTCAACGCTAAACCCCTTTCGGTGGTCGCGGTCGCCGGAAAGCATGGCAAAATTACTGCGCATAAAATCCGGGTTGTCGCGGTAGTTGGCTTCAACTTCTTCAAACTGTTCCGGGGTAAGCGCAACGCCACCAGCCGACGAGAGGTGGTCGGTCTTAAAGAGCGCGTATTTCATGCGCGCTTGCGCGTGCTGGACTTCAGCATTGCTCTCGCCCTTCATGGACTGGAGGATTTTGCGCTGGAACGACGTGCGCCTGCCGTGCGGCCCGCCCCACTGGCCTTTGCCCTCATCATCAACCGTCAGGGACGAGACGGTGTGCGGCGCAATCTTGGTTTTGTCGCGCGCACCGAGCTTGTTAAGTTCGCCGATGGCAAAACTCTCCTGGTTCGGATTGTGCCAATCAATATTCTGCAAGGCCTCCTGCGCCAATTCAACCGTAGCACCACCGCTTGTAGAGGTCTCTGCCCGCCACACCCGTTCTTTGACATCAAACTCCATGGTGCCGGCCTTGATGGTTGCGCCGTCAGAGAGCTTAATCTCTTTGTCATCCGCATCCACAACGTTTCCTGCCTTATTGCCCCGCGCAACTACGTCGTTGCGCTCGTAATTTCCGAGGTCAGGCCTAAAATTCGAATGGCCCATGTACTCCCAATGATTCGTTTTTCGGCCAATATCCTCAAGATCGTCAAGAACGCGCATGGTATCTTGCGAGGCATTAACCCTGCCCGTGCCTGCCTTGCCCTCGCCGCGAATGGTGCCTTCCAGATAATCGTACATAAAATCATTAATGAGAACATCGTTCGACCAGACCTTGCCGTCGTACCCGTACTTCTCCTGACCCAGCTTTTGATATTTGCGCTTAAAAAAATCCTGGTTCATTAAATCGTCCAAATATCCCTTGTCCGCGGATGCCAAAAACACGGAACGCCGGAGCCGTTTTCCTTCTTCTCCCTCCACCTCCAAAACCCGCTCCGCAAACTCCATGAACCGCTCTTTGGAGAACTGCGAAAATTCTTTTATCTGCTCTTGTTCTATTTTATGCTCCGCAATTTCGCGCCATGGAATGCCGCGGACGCCTTCTTTGCGCCACATGAAACCTTTCCTCGTGAAGAACGTATCAGCCGCCTGGCGGCCCGCGCCCTTGGCTTTCTCCGCGGCCCATTTGCGCTTTTGCTCGCCGCGCGCAAACACGCCCTCCCACGCATCCTTGGTGAAATATTTGAGGGATCGGCGAAGCCGGCCCGCGCCCTCGGCGGTGCTGTAATCCTGAATTTTTTCTTTCACTTTTCCGAAAGCGGCTTTCTTGCCTAAGCCGGCAAGCCCGCGCACGGGCTTGGTCCGCGCGGCAACTGCCGCAAGCGGTGCGAGTACGCCGCCGGTTGCCACCCCCAATCCCGCGAGTTTCCCAAGCTTCAATCCGCCGGATTTGATTTTCGAAAGCGCGTCCGCGGCAAGGGTTCCGCCGCGCACGCCGATGTTGTTCGCGGTCGTGAGAGAAAGAATCAAAAGCGCAATGGCAATGCCATAAGAAAGGAGCTGGTCCGACTGGCCGATGCCCGTAATGGTCGCCGAGGTGTTGCCCGCCGGTTCAAGAAACCCGGTTTCGCGGGAAACAATGGGTATGTTGTTGTTTGTGGCAAGGTTTCCGCCCGGCGGCACGGCCGCCATAATGGAAAACGAAAGCCAGAGGAAAAACGCGAGAATGGGGCCCACGAACGCATAGCGGATGAACTTGCTCCACCACTCGTTGAACTTGCCCTCCACTCCGGGCGCGGCGGCGAGCATGAACGCGAGCGGCGAGAGGATAATGAGAATCCAAAGATAGAGAATGCGAATCAAGAACATGATGACAATCACCGCAACCGTAACCACCGCGATCACGAGGAGCACCACCGCGAGAATGGATGCCGCGGCAACGGCCGTGTCCGTAACGCCCGACTCCCCGGGCGCAATCTTCCGCAAGGTGAGCATGTCGTTGAGGCCGAACCCGCGGATGAGGTTGCCGGCCGCCACATCCCGAAACCCGTTCACGAACGTCATCATCACCACCTGCGCCGCATCAATGACGACGCCGGAAATGGTCTTGGAAAAGTTGATGACAACGGCCATCATGAGGAGCTTGGGCAGAAGCCGCTTCCACTCGTACCGCTCCACCCCCAAAATGGTGGCGAACGCAATGGCGATGAAAATGATGAGGAACGCCATGTTCGCAAAGTCGCGCACCAGCACCCACGATTTTACAACCGCCGGAGCGTTGATGAAATCGTTGTATTCCACCACGGCGAGCAGGATTTCGATAAGCACAATCAAAAGCTTGCCCACGAGCTCGATGAGCACCTGCGCGATTCCGGCGAGCATTTGCGAAACATAGTACCCCACCTGCGCGTGCGCCGGAGCAGTGGCAAGAAGCGTGCCGAGAATGGCCACGCTCAAAACCCCCCACGCCGTGCGTGAGCGCGCTAAGCGATGTGTGACGCCCCGAAATGACATGAAAAAATTAATCATTCGTAGGATTGATTATACCACAAAATCCCCGCTTCAAACAAAGCGTGGATGCGCTCCGCTCCGGCCCGTTGGTAACGGGAGAAAAAGAAAATAAAGAAGGGCCTGCAGTGCAGACCCTCCGGTGAAGCTCCTGTCGCCGCTGGAACAGGAGCGTTCAGATGATTTTCGCCGCAGTCATCTTGCGGAAATGATACCCGTAGACCGCGGATTTTATGGCCACGGAAATGAGCCATGGCTTCCGGAACATGGTCCAGGCGATGAGGCCCCAGTAGTGGAACCGCTCCTCCCCAAGAATGCCGAGGTGGAGCATGGAACGCCACAAGGCCATGAAATCCTGCCAGTCCAGCCGGACGCGCGGAATGCGCGCGGGCCGGTATTCCCGCAAAAACGTACGCACGCGCCGATAGTAATGCTTGGGCGCGTAGATGTGCCACATAATGCTTCGGTACCCCTCCATGAGCGTAGCGAGCGGCATCACGGGCACGATGTTCGTGGTTGCATCCACGTTGTCGCCGGTCACCATGCCGCGGATTCTGCCTTCGGATTCCAGCCGCTTATGGAGCTTAGTGCCCGGAAGCGCCTGCAGAACACTCACCATGGCTGTGGCGATTCCGGATTGCTGGATAAACGTAATCTGCCGCTCGAAAATGCTCTCCGTATCCGTGTCAAAACCGACAATGAAGCCGGCCTGCACCTGGATGCCGGCGCGCTGGACCAGATCGGAGGCGCGCCGTGTA
>CAZBWF010000055.1:0-5443 GCA_964495675.1 uncultured Gammaproteobacteria bacterium | reverse complement strand
AGCGCGCCATCGCGGTCGTCAGCCGTGCTGTGCGTGTCGAGCGTCGGGCCAGAGGCACTCCCCCACCAGTTGTTCTGCGCAACCACAGCCGGGTCATCCGTATCCGAAACGTGAATGCCCGCGTTCGGGTCTGCAGGGGCAACGCGGTTGTTGGCAAAGAAATTGTTGCCGCTGATAGTGATATTCGCCTCATCCGCGCTCGTGTCAATTGCAATGCCGCGCCGATTGCCGGTAAACGTGGTTCCGGTAATGTTGATGTTGGCGCTCGTGGAAACGCCAAGGCCGTCGAGGCCCGCGGCAGTGGAAAGCAATGCGCCGCCCTGAATCGTAGAGTTAGTAAGCGTCAGAGAGGTTGCATCGTTCGCAATTGAAATAATGTTGTTGTTGCTGTACTCCAGAATTGAAGTGGCGATGGTGGCGCTTCCGCCGGTCATGGCGAGCATCGGGACATTAACGCCGCCGTACCGAATAATTGCGTTGTTCATGGTAACGGTTCCGCTCGACATGCTTATTTGACGCCAGTCGCCGGCGGCTGGATTCCCATCGCTTGCTGTTGTAAAGCCAACTACGTTCCCCGTATATGTCCCTCCATATGTATTATCATCTCGTGAAGTAATTACGGTTGCATTTACAGAGTCACTTGCACTACCAATAATAAGAGAACTGTTGGTGCCTAATATAATATTACGAGTGCCGTACATTTTAACGACCGTGCCGGCTTCGATAGTCAAACTGCTGCCATTCGTAATACTTAAATCAGCCGTAACAAGATATGGACTATTGGCTCTAGTCATCAATCCGCTGCCGGGATAGCCATTCTGTTGGGTATAATTTCCGTCCTCCGTGGTTGCCGTGTACACATTCGAGAGCCCCGACTCCTCGGAACCGTTGTGCGTCTTGAGCGCAAAGTAGTAGGTTGTGCTGGCTGACAAACTACTCACCGTGCTCGTTGCCACAGTTCCTTGTGTGGTTGACGGAGTGGGCTCGCCCGTAACCTGAGTGGCAGATGCCCAATTGCTCTCGGTAATCGCGGAGGTGCTGTAGCGCAAATCATAAGTTGCCGCTGTGGTGGTGGCGAGATTGGCTGTTTTAGGCGTGGTCCAATACAAACGGAACGAGGATGAGGTAGTGTAAACATGTTGCACCTGCAAGTCCGTCACGCTTCGCGGAATAGTGGTGTTCGCGCTGTTGAGCGAGCGCGGCGTGGCTTTGAGCACGGTGCCGTTTGCGTCTTTGCCCTCCGCAAAGCTTCCGTCATTGTCAGCCCAGTTGCTGGCCACGGTTCCGTCTGCAGTCGGATCTTTGCGCTCCATGGTCGCCTTAGTGGTATTGTTTCCTGCAAACCAATCAACCGTGGTTGAGCCGACCTTGTCAATTAACAAATTATCGGCGTTGCGCAAGGTGAGCGTTTCTCCTGCGTTATTCAACGCCCATGTCGAACCGTCGTTCCCATAGATACCGTCAGCAGTGGTTGTGGACACGGTGTTGTCGTCGGTCCGCTCGAGCAAAAAGTAGCTCTTGGCCGCAATCGTGCCGGAGAGCGTAATGCTCGGCGTGTTGTCCGAAGCGGCCAGTGTCCAATTGGTGAGCGCAATGGCTGTGCTGGAGGCGTTATAGAGCTCAAGCCACTCGTCGCTGGTATCTGCGGCCGTGCCCATCCACGCAATTTCATTGATGACCACGTCGCGCGTGGGCACAAATTCAAGATTTAAAACAAACAGCAAAGTGTTTCAAAAATCGCCATCCGCCTCCTGCGTCTCGAGGCTAAAAATATTTGCTCCTTCAGCCAAAGTAAATTGCTGGGACCAGTTGCCGTTGACATCAATGGTTGTGGTGGCCGTGGTGCTGGTCTCGGAGAGCGTAACGGTGAGGGTATTGTTGGCCTCGCCAGTGCCCGAAAGCGTCACCTGCACCGTGCCGCCGGTTGCGGCATCTTCATCCACCTCGGTATTGAGGAGCGTTGCCCCGCTTGCATGGGAGGTTACCGCAGGCGTGACTGGAATGGATAAGTTAAAATACGTGGAGGTGTTGGCCGCATCCGGATAACTGCCGAGATTGCCCCACTTGTCGCGTCCGCGGGAGCGGAAGCCGTACGTCTTCTCATCAGTGCCGGTAAAAAGCGAGGAGAGGAGCACGGTTTCAGAAAGCCAGTCCTGCCACGCGCCGCTGTCCACTTGATACTGAATGTCGTAATTTCGCACTTCCGGACTGCCTGTAATGTCCGTGTCATGGCCGGTCCACGAAATTGTTGTTGTTGCGATAGTGGTGGTGGCCGAGAGCGCGCTTACCTCGGAGGTAGGCGCTTGCGTATCGCGCGCCAAAATGAGAATAAACGCGGGGGTTGATTGGCGCTTCTCCTCGCGCGGCTCTTCCTGTTCCACGGGCTCCTGATTCGGAGCAATTTCCTCTACAACAGTTTGGGGTGGCGGCGTCTCTATAATCGGTTCTGGTTCTACTGCATCTGCCGGCGCGGACGGCAACGATTCCTGCGGCGGCGCGGGTTCTGGCTCTGCAACAACTGGTTCGCTCACCGGTTCAGATGGGACCGTGTTCTGCTGTTGCGGAGGAGGAGGCGCATCAAGCGGAATATCTTCCGAGAGCGCTGTTTCGCCCGCTACTCGCGGCTCCGTGTCGAGAGCAATCGGCTGTTCTTCACTGCCGAAAAATGCGCGCGCGATTTTAGTGCCCTGCTCGCGCACCCAACCCGCGAGCGCTCCTGCCTTGTCTCCCACCCAGTGCACTGCAACAAGCGCGGCATTCCGCACCCAGTTCACGGCGCGGCTAATGGCTGGTTGCTCTGCAACAACTGCAGATGCCTCTTGCGCAAGCGCCTCGCTCGCCGCACCAAACAGAAGCACGCCGATGAGCGCTATGGTCGCCGCTTGTATCAAAATAATTGATTGATTTTTCATGTCCGGCATGTCCTCTTTCTTAGTAGATAACAATACCACACTATTGACAGAAAAATCAATACTTGATATAAATCATTCGCTCCTTAAAGCGCAGGCCAACGCTCAACACAGGGGAAGGAGGCAGAGTATGCTGGCTGCGGAACGAGAAACAAAGCCGGTTCTCCCGGCTCACGATTCCATACCCGCTATTCTGGAGGAGGTGTCTGATCGGCTGATGCGGGCACTCAACCACGACCAGAGCGGCAATGCGATTACCGTACTGGAGGCCCAGATCTACATCTTGGCCGAGGTACTCGAGAGAGCCGCCATTCCGGATCAGCACCGCGAGGCGACCGTTGACCGGCTCACGTCCGTGCAGGGACAGCTTTCGGCAATGGGCCGAGCGCACCTCGTGCGCCGGATGGAGAACACGCTCCAGTCGGTCAAGAACCGCGCGAACAGCTGGCGCATTCCCGGCGGAACCGTGCGTTCAATAGACGATCTCGTCAGCAACAGATGCATTGACTGCGGGCATCCCATGCCGGACGAGGGTGGCCCGCCCGCCGTCTGCGGAAACTGCCACACCATGTACGTCTGAAGAACTCGCCCACCCCCACGCAACCCTTTTACAGAGGAGGCAAGGAATGGCAGAGAAAAAACCGCCGGCGCACAAAGTGGCGCTGGCGAAACTCGCCGAAGCGTGCGCCGATCTGAAGGACGTAGGCCCTGCGCCCGATGGCCGCATGGGCCCCATCATGCTGCAGGTGATCACAACGGCACTGCAGATACGCGCATTGGCATTCGCCGAAATGCTGAGTGAGGCGCATGTGCCGAAACGGGACCATCCCGAGGTTGCCGCACTGCTCGGGAAGTGCGGCCCTCAAGTCGTAACGTACCCCGTGCTGGGGAACCTCGTTGAGGAGCTCCGCGCAGAGTTTGCCAAAACCAAACCGTGCCCAAAGTGCGGCACAGGTCTGGAGGAGGATGGCACCTGCCGGAACCCCGCCCACAGCGTGGACCCGAGCGTGCAACTGGTCACGCAACTGGTGTAAGCCGACCAGTCAACTGGACCAAAATCCCCGGCCCGCCACAACAGCGCGCCGGGGGTTCTTTTTTTATCAACTACATTTTTTCCGGCGCCTCGATGCCAAGCATCGCAAGCCCGTTCTGGAGCGTAATCTGAACGGCTTTGATGAGCGCGAGGCGCGCGTGCTTGAGTTCTCCGCTTGAAGCGCGCAGTACCTGGTGCTTGTGGTAGAACGTACCAAACACCTGCGAAAGTCCCACAAGGTATGTGCAGAGGGCGCTCGGGTTGTAGCGCCCTGCCGCCTCACGGACAACCTCTGGGTATGCGGAGAGCTTCAAAACAACCTGCTTTTCTTCCGTCTCGACAAGTTTCTCAAGATGCGCATCTTTGGGCGGAAGCGGCGTTTCTTCGGCAAGAATGCTTGAGATGCGCGCGTGGCTATACTGCACGTAGGGGCCGGTTGCGCCCTCGAACGAAATGGCCTCTGCCGGATTGTAGTGGATGGGCTGGGAGGGCGTGACGCGCAACAGCATGAATTTCAAGGCGCCTATGCCGATGATGCGGCCGCGTTCCGCGGCCTCGGCATCCGTAATCTTCGGAAAGCGCTTTTTAACTTCCGCGGTGGCGAGCGATTCCACCTCCGCAATAATGTCATCCGCATCCACCACCTTGCCCTCGCGGGATTTCATTTTGCCCTCCGGCAGAAACACCAATCCATAGGAAAGATGGTGGAGTTTTTCGGCCCACGTATATCCGAGCTTTTTCAAAATAGCAAACAGCACCTTAAAGTGGTACTCCTGCTCGTGGCCAACCACGTACACCATGCCGTCAAACCCCAGCTCCTTTTGCCGCGTGACCGCGAGCCCCAAATCCTGCGTGACATACACTGACGTGCCATCCTTGCGCTGGAGTATTTTTTTATCAAGCCCGACATCAGTCAAATCAACCCACACCGAACCGTCGTTCTCGCGATAGAATACGCCTTTCACAACTCCCTCTTCAACTATTTTTTTGCCGAGGAGATAGGTGTCGCTCTCATAGTAGTCCTTGTCAAACTCACTCCGGAGCTTTTGGTACGTTTCTTTGAATCCCGCATACACCCACTCATTCATCTGCTTCCAGAGCGACAAGACGCCTTTGTCTCCGGCCTCCCACTGCCGTAGCATTTCCTGCGCCTCGCGTCCGATGGTTGATTCGCCGAAAAACTCCTGCCGCCGCTTTGCGGCCTCTTCTTTGGAAAGTCCGGGCACCTCGGGATTCTCGGACAAAAACAATTGCCACTCGCGCTCAAATTCTTTTTCAAACAACACGTAAAATTTTCCCACAAAGTGGTCGCCCTTTTCACCCGCCTCCTCCGGCGTTTTACCTTCGCCCCACTTGCGATACGCGAGCATGGATTTAATAATGTGGATGCCGCGGTCGTTGATGATTTGAACTTTCGTCACCTCCGCGCCCGTCGCTTCCAAAAATTTTGCCACTGCCATACCCAACACATTGTTGCGGATGTGGCCGAGGTGCAGGGGCT
>CAZBWF010000054.1:0-5485 GCA_964495675.1 uncultured Gammaproteobacteria bacterium | reverse complement strand
CGCTTGGGCAAATTTTTGGTGCGGGTGAACGCCCGGGACATGTTGCGCAGATCCCGGTCGGCTTGCGAGAGCATGCCGGCGAGCCGATCCAAATCACCCATTCTCGGACCCCACTCCTGCATAATCATGCCAATGTCCTGCATGTCGCCCATCAACTCCTCGAATTCTTCTATGTCCTTTGCGGCTTTCAATTTGGCGACGAGCTCCGGGGCTTTGGCGAGCGCATTTTCCAGTTCCGGCGGAATGCCGACTCCCTGGCGCGAGAGCCGCGCTTTTGCGCGATCCACAAAGCGCTTCATCTGGGTCATGCCGCGCACAAACTGATCCACCCCGCGCTTCATCTGCTTGAACTGCTCTTCTTTCATGCGCTGCATTTCCTCTTCGCTCGGCCCGCCCCACTGGCCTTCTTGGCCGCGGTACTGATCCCCCGAACCATGCTGGTTCTCCTGCTGTCCTTGTTGTTGCGTTTGAGTTTGTTGCTGTTGTTGATTCTGTTGTTGGGTTTGCTGCTGAGTGTTTGCTTGGGGCGTGCTCGGGTAGCACGGGCGACCAGAGGCGATACAGCCGTTTTCATAGGAGCACCACGTGTACCCCGAAGCGCAGGTTGTGCCTGTTGGCACAGTTGTTTGCTGGTTTGTTTGCGTGTTTGTCGTGTTGGTCTGGGTGGTTCCTGTTTGCGTGCTGCTCGTAGTGCCATTGTAGTAGTAGCCATTGCACTGGGAGCTCGTGGAAATACAGCCGCCATTGCACCACCATTGTCCGTTCTGGCAGGTTGTGGTTGAGTAGTTCGTGGAGCACGAGGTGCTCTGGCACCACCCGCCGCCGCCTCCGCCCGAGCCGGTGCACCAGAATTTGCTTTGGCTTGTGCAGCTGGCTTGATCCGTGGGCCAGGCCTGCGACGTGCAGGATGTGCCGACCGGCACGCAGGCGCCGTTGCAGGGGTACTGGTCAGCCGAACAGCTGGCATTATTATTGCCGGAAGTGTATGGGTAGTCCGAGGCCGGGCACGAGGTGCTCTGGCACCATCCGCTCGACGACGAGCTTGTGCACCAGAACTTGCTTTGGCTTGTGCAGCTGGCTTGATCAGTCGGCCACGTACTGCCGGTCGAACCTGTTGTGCCGGAGGTGGAACAAGCGCTCGATTGGCACCAGCCGGTGCCGCCGCTGGAGCCGGCGCAGTAGTTGCTTCCGCCTTGGCAATCAGCCGCGCTTGTGGGCGAAGGGCATGAGGTGCCCATGGCCACGCACGCGCCGTTGCACCAGAACTGTTCGTTGGAGCAGGAAGTGTAGGTATCAGCGATTTTTACTCTCCCCAGCACTCCGTCTGACGCCAGCACGGCAAAATCAATCACGGTCCGGCCGGCAGGGTTCGGCAACAGGGCAAGCCGGACTTGGTTGCCGTTGTTTTTATAAACCACTTCATTGGACGCCTCTTCCTTTGCCTCCCAGCATAAGGAGCGCATGCGGTCTTGGTAGAAGCTTAAAATGTCGCTGTCAAAGGCCTTGGCAATATACTGGCTTGCTCCGGTTTCGGGAAATGAAAAACGGCTTGCTCCGGGGAAGAGCGGAATACTGATATCTTTGCCCAATCCGTTCACGAGCGGCACTCCGGAAAGCGAGCTGGGCACGCACTCGGCGTTGGCCTGTTTTTCGCCTTCGGGCGATGGGGGCGGCACGGTGAGAGTTATCACCACAACCGCGGCCACCAGCACGCCGAGAGCTATCAGCAGGCCGTAGAGCATTTTTTTGATTTTCATAGATTGTGAAAACAAAAACCCAGCCAAAACGGCTGGGTACATTTAAAAATTGGGGCTACTTTTGTTCCGATCCGACAATACCTATTGTCAGGTTGTAGTTTTTTTTGATTTTCTGGCATTTTGGGGTCTTTCTTGGCGATGCCAAATACCCAAAATACATCTATAACACATATATTATAGCATAGATTAAGACACAATACAAGAGGGGTATTGAAAAAGAGATAAAAAAGACCCCCTCCTCGTGCGAGACGAAGAGGGGGCTTACAGGCGGCTGGTGGTGGGGACGCACTAGCCGCCGGGGGATTCATTTGAGAAGGAGCATCCGCTTCACGTCCGTGAAACTTCCGGCCGTGATGCGGTAAAGGTACAGGCCGCTTGCAACGCGGCGGCCGTTGGTGTCGGTCCCATCCCACACAACCGCGTGGGCGCCGACCGTTCGTTCCTCGGCCACGAGTGTCCGTACGAGCTGTCCGCTGGCGCTGTAGATGGAAACGTCCACGAGCGCGGGTTCGGCCAGCGAGTACCGGATGGTGGTTTCGGGGTTAAACGGGTTGGGGAAGTTCTGCAGGAGCGCGAACTTCGGGAGTGTTGCGAGGTAGCGCGCAAGCGCGGGTCCGATGAGCGGGTCGCGCTCTGCCAACTCCCGGAGCTTCGGGTTCGCCGAGAGGATTTCCGGCAAGGTCAGCGCGGCCGCGGGTTTGGCGGCTCCGCCCCTCTGTCCGAAATACTCGGCAAAGATGACGAAGTCGTCAAAGTCCACGATGCCGTCGCTGTTGATGTCGCACGCTTCGTGGATGCCATCTTCTACCCGTTTGCCGAAGTTTTCGGCGAAGTGGAAGAAGTCCGCGAAGTCCACGATGCCGTCGTTGTTGAAATCGGCCGGCAGTGCGTACACGAGCGGGAGGCCGCGCGCGGGCTCCGCGCCGAAGCGCTTGAGCACGTTGGCGACCAGTTTGCCGAACCGTTCATCGGCAAATCCCACCGCAGAGCGGATGGAGCCGAAGTTGAACACTTCGCCCCCCTCGGGCCTCTGCCAGAGGATGACGTCCGAGGCGACTGAAGTTGCCGCGTTGCTCCGGTTCGCCCACCAGTCGAGGATGGTGACACCGAGATCCGGTCGGCGCGTGGTGAAGTGCCCGAGGAGCGTGACGCCGCTTGCTGGCGCCTGTGGAAACGCGGAGAGCGCGAGGCCGGGTGAGCCCCCAACCGAGAAAATGGTCGGGAGCAGGGCATCCAACTCGTGCCCGCCTGCTCCGTAGGCGAGCGTGTCGCCTGCGGAGATGCCGGTTCCGGCAAAGAGCGGGTGGTCCACGGAGCCAACCACGAGCGGGCCGAACTGCTCGCTTTTGTGCTCGACCCATCCAATGGTTTCGAGGCCAGTGAGCCGCCATGCCGGAATACCGGTTTCACGGGTGAGTCCGCCGGCTAACCCATCCTGCTCATGGTACCGTTCCCCGAGCCGGTTGTACGGCACTCGGGCTCCGGCTCCGGGCGCAACCTTGCGGCCTTCCATGACCAAGAGGTCCTCGTCAAACGACACGCGCCAGAATCCGGTATTGCCGTTCATCACGAGCATGTTGCCGCCGCGGTTCAAGTACTGTTCGATGTTTTGGTACATGGGAATGGACCAGTACTCATTGTGACCTACGAGGATGAGCACTTTGCGCCCCTCGAGGATGCGCGGGTTGCGGTGGAGGTCGAGGTCAGTGATGATCTCGAAGTCGTACCCTTGCTTTTCCAGCCAGACGTGGAGCAGGCGCTCCACCGGAAGCAGGTGGCTCACCCCGTCGCCCTCGCCCCACGAGAGGTAGGGGTCGGCGTACGGGTTGGGCATGCGCAGTCCCACGTAGTACGAGGGGACGACGGACGCGTGGTCCCGGTAGAAGCTTGTGCTTTCCGTGTTTCGCTGGGGTACAAAATCAGCCACTACGTGTTCATACCCGTGCAGAGGTCGCGGGAACGACACCGAGTTGTACGCCCACCACGTGTGGGTTGATGCCACCACAGCGATTGGGGCGCGCTTCTGCCATGACGTGCGCCGGACGATGAACGGAACGTGGTAGTACGACGTTCCGCCCCACTGAAACTGGAGCCGGAGCACATACAACCCGCTTTTAGCGGTGATGGGGATCTGCCATGTGATGGTGGGTTCCCATCCGCAATCCACGAGCTGGTCGTCCGCGAACCGCAGGCCGTGGCCGCGGGTTTGGTCCGTTGCCGGGTCATACCCGAAGCGCGGGACATCCGCATTGAAGCGCGGGCCGCCCACTTGCCAGATGCCGTGGTTGATGATCCGGCCATTTCGGTTGTTGCCCGAAACATCGCGGACCACTTCGCCGTTTTCTTCATCAAACGGCCAGCTGGCAAGCACATGGCTGCCTGTTGGCGGTTGGATGGTTACGGCGGTGTAACGGCTCTGGATTTCTTGGGCGGAAAGCGCGCGGTTGTAGATGGCTGGCGTTGCCAGCGTTCCGTTCAGGAACAGGCCGGCTTTACCGTTGTGGCCGTAGGCAGCGAGCCGGAGCGGCTCTTTGCCCGCGTTTGCCGGACCTGAAAACGGCCAACTGCCAACCTTTTCGCCATTCACCCAGATTGCTTTCTCATTCCCATCCCACGTGGCAACCAGATGGTGCCACATGTTGGGGATGATAACAGCCCGGGATGTGGTAGAGAGGTTGTCGCGGCCCACGCCGAGGTAGAACGCAACCTTGTCGTCACAGAGGAACAGGCCGAAGCCCTCCTCGTAGAACGACGCGTATTGCGTCATAACCCCGCGCCATCCGCCCACGTATGGGGCGGCTTGGAACCACGTCTCGATCGTGAGGCCCGTAAGCTCTCCGCGAATCCGGTTCTCCACATGAACGTATGAACCGGGGTGGATTGCCTGCGGGTTTGCGCCGAACGAGCCGAGCGAGGCGATGAGCTCATCGCCTGCCATGCTCTTGGGGTCGCTGCCGAGCCGATAGATGGCCGCGTCATACGCGAACGTGTTGCTCACGTAAAACGTGATTTCATCTCCGGCCACAACCGAGCCCGGTCCGACGTCGGAGTATGCCTGCACTCCGTACAAATCAACTCCAGTATGCGGCGGAATCTCCGCCGCATACGCGTGTCCGCTGGCCAGCACGGCCAACAAACACACTGTTGCGAGCCGTAGCGTTTTCATGGCCATCTCCTTGTAAGGCACTGCTTTTGGTGGGGTACTGTTTTTGCCCCAAAAGGCCTAGTAAAATACCTAGGTTTTCAAAGGGCTTAGGTTATTAAAATTGAATCATATTTTATATAAAAAGTCAAGGTTTCAATTGCCTAAATTTTTGGGAGGAGTAAAATAGGGGCACCTATGGAACCCCTGGCCTCACAATTGCGCCCCAAAAATCTGGACCAATTCATGGGCCAGGAACATTTGGTTGGGCCGGACAAGCCCTTGCGCGTTGCCATTGAACAAAAGCACCTTTTCTCATTTATTTTTTGGGGCCCGCCGGGCTGTGGCAAAACCACGCTCGCCAAAATCTATGCTAACGCGCTTGATGCCGAGTTGTTTGAATTGTCCGCGGTCAACGCCGGCAAAGCGGATATAAAGAAAATAATAGATTCCCCCTCCTCTAATGAGGAGGGGGTTGGGGGTGGTGATGTGAAGAAACCGAAAATCCTGTTTTTGGATGAAATCCACCGCTTCAACAAAGCCCAGCAGGATTTTCTTTTGCCGTACGTGGAAACCGGGGAAATAA
>CAZBWF010000053.1:0-5606 GCA_964495675.1 uncultured Gammaproteobacteria bacterium | reverse complement strand
TAGAAAAGCTTGCCGCAATTTCCGCATCCGAAAAAATTATTCCAACCACCATTGAATTTGTGGATATTGCCGGGCTCGTGAAGGGAGCGCACAAGGGCGAAGGGCTCGGAAATAAATTTCTCGCGCACATTCGCGAGGTGGACGCCGTGGCACACGTGGTGCGGGATTTTGTGTCTCCGGACATCACGCACGTGGAAAACCGCATCAACCCGAAAGAGGATGAAGAAATTATCGCGCTGGAGCTTGCCATGGCAGACCTCGCAACCATTGAAAAACGCCTGCGCGCCGCCGAGAGCGCGGCAAAAAGCGGAGACAAGGAAGCAACGCGCCTGCTTGTTGCATACAAAAAAATAAAGGCCATGCTGGACCAGGGCAAGCCGGCGCGTGAGGCCGAACTTTCAGACGAGGAAAAATTCGCCACGCGCGAGCTGGCGCTCATCACCGCAAAACCGATGCTGCGGGTGTTGAATATAGCAGAAAAAGATATAAAGCAAAAAAACGCCAGCCAAAGGCTGGTCGGCCTCTGGCCGAAAAACGAAGTTATCATCTCCGCAAAAATAGAGTCCGAACTTGCCGAACTCTCGCCCGAGGACGCCCGTGAAATGATGTCCGGGCTCGGGCTCACCGAATCCGGGCTGGACCGGCTCATTGCCGCGTCCTACCGCCTCTTGAATCTCATCACCTTCTTTACCTCGGGCCCGCAAGAAACGCGGGCGTGGACCGTGGAAAACGGGTCAACCGCCCCGCAGGCAGCCGGCAAAATCCACACGGATTTTGAAAAGGGCTTCATCCGCGCCGAGGTGATTTCGTACCACGATTTTATCGCGTGCGGCGGGGAATTCGGCGCAAAGGAAAAAGGGAGAATGCGGCTCGAGGGCAAGGAGTATATCGTGCGGGATGGGGATATCTGCCATTTCCGGTTCTCGACGTAATGCTCAATGCTAGATATAATAGAAGCAGAATTTCGGGAGGGCGCTTCGCCCTTTCAACCACAAACCCCTAATTGCGTGAGGGAGCACGTGGTGTACAAACAACCCTACCCAAACCGGCGGGGGTTCTATCGGCGTTGGATGCCTCACCTGCGGCGCATCAAAGCAGTGTTCAACAGCCGAATGAGAAGAGTCTTCGCCCACCCAGGAGGTGCATCATGAAGCTGAGAATGTCTCTGCACCGCTGCCGAGGAGTCAACCGCGCCTCCTCTCTGTGTTGAGAGGCCTTTCCACCCTCAACCAGAGAGGGGGTGATCCAAGCCGTTGATTTTCACGGCTACTTTCGCAAAAGCGGCCCTTGCACATAAAAAGGACTGCTGAAGGGCCCGCATGGGAACCCTTCTGGGTATCGCCAGGCAGCTGACGCCGGTAACGACCGAAGCGGTGATGCCGCTAGCGAGTCGCGCAAGCGACAAAACGCCAAAACAAGAGGGCCGTCTGCGGATGGCCCTCTTTCTTTACATACTCACCGTTTCCCAAGCACCACAATCTCCCGAAACACATGCTGGCCTTCCCTGCCGTAGCGCAGCGTGCCGCGCGAAGAGAGCGGATACACTGTTTCGTACTGTTTTGGATACGGCCGCACCACGGTAAAACCCTTGCCGGGAATCTGCTCAAACGCCGACACCCACATGTCATGCTCTTTAAAGTACGGCCACACGAGCACGGCGCGCGAGCCGGGCTTGAGCACAAAGTGAATCAAGTCAAGCGCGGCGAGGTACACATCAGAGAGCTCGCGCTCAATTGTCTGAATGCCGCGCAACGACTCGCGGCCCGTAAGCGGCGGCCCCAAATCGCACTCCGTGACCACCGCATCAATGGAGCCGGACGCGAGCACGCGGTCAAGTGTGCGGACATCCATCTCCTTAATTGTATAATCCGGAATTTCGTGTTTCTCTTTGAGCCATGCCACGTTCCGCTCGGAATCGCGAATGGCTCTTTCGTCAATGTCGGTCCCCACCACACCAATACCCGCGAGCAGCGCCTCCGAAAGAATGGTTCCAGCGCCGCAGAATGGGTCCAAGAGGGTTTGGCCGGGCTTGGCGCCCGAAAGATTCACCATGATTTTAGCGAGCTTGGGCGGCAGCATACCGCGCCGCATGTCCCGGCCGGGCCGGCCGTAATCACGTTCGCTATATTCCTCAAACGGTTGGACTGATTCAGTTTTTCCAATAACGTATCCGCTCTGTTGCGCGAGCAAACAGAGTTCCACGCCCTTCTCAAGCAACCCGTTTTTTGCCACATCAACCGAGGAGAGGTTTCCGCTCCGCGATTCCACGAGCCGAACCGAGTGCCCGCGCTCTCTGAGTATCTTTTTAATCGAAAGACCCAGAGCTTTCCGCTCTCGTAGAGCGAGCGGCCGCCCTCCGAGCGAGTACGAACTCAAGCCAAAATGAAATTTTCGCCCCGGCTCAACATGCGCGTTAAGCAATTCAGCAAGCGCGGGAGCAGAGAGTGTTTTTGCTTCATCTAACACAACGCCTGCCTTTGGTATGCCGCCCAAAACGTGCGGGGCGGTTGTAACAAGTGAGTCGTCCGTCACGATAACGCCGTCGGGCCCGAACGCCGCGATGCTCTCGTCCGCCCGGCTCACATACGCATAGGCCTCGGCAAACGAGAGCGAGGGCTCCCGGCCGAAAATGAGGAAGGAGGTTGACATATCGTCCAGTATGGCCTATACTGGCCTCTATTGCAACATAACATCCTTCTTTCCCCGCCGAGTCGGCGGGGACCCAAGAATCCTAAAGAAGGAAAAGGGATACGATAGTGGAAAAAACATACGAATTGTGCGTTCTCTTTGGCGGAAATCTTGCTGACGCCGAAATTGAGAAGCAGGCAGGCGAAGTGAGCGAACTCGTCAAAGCGGCGGGTGTTCGCGTAACGTTTAGCGCGAGCGTGGGCAAGCGAAAACTCGCCTATGCCATCAACGGCCATACGAGCGGGGATTACCGCGTATGGTACTTTGTGGCTGCTCCGGAATCGGTTCCGGGTTTGAATGAAAAGCTCCGACTCTCGAGTGTTGTGGCGCGCCACCTCATCGCCGTACTTCAGATGGGCATCGCCGAAAGCCGCATCGCCAAAATCCGCGAGGGCAAAAGCACGGTCGCGGAGGCCCCGGCCCGCACTGCGGGATGGCGGCGCACAGGAGACCACCGGGCCGCAGATGCGCGAAAAAGCGAATCGCCCGAACATGCTCCGCTCCCCGCGCGCGAAGTGAAAAAGACAAGCTTAGAGGACCTCGACAAAAAACTTGATGAAATCCTCGAGAGTGATAAACTGTAAAGCATAGCAACTAATAATCACGCCAGCACTATGGACCTCAACAAAGTCATGCTCATCGGCAATGTTACGCAAGATCCCGAAGTCCGCACCACGCCAAACGGCACTTCGGTCACCAGCTTCGGGCTTGCAACAAACTTCTTTTGGACCGACCAATCCGGATCCAAGCAGGAAAAAGTTGAATTCCACAACATTGTGGCGTGGCGGCGCCTTGCGGAAATCATCGGCCAGTACGTGCACAAAGGTTCCAAGCTCTACATCGAGGGCCGGCTCCAAACGCGCTCCTGGGATGACCAGAGCGGCAACAAGCGGTACCGCACCGAGGTGATTGCCGAAAACATGATCATGCTCGACCGGAAAGGCGAAGGAAGCGCTCCGCGCTCCCCATCCGGCTACGGAGAAGCGCCGATGCCATCTGAGCCGCGGCCGAGCGCATCTTCCCCTGTCAGCGAAGAAGAAATCAGCGTCGAAGACATCCCCTTTTAACACTCATGTATGTACAAGAATAACAGGAACAGCCAAGCGATAAAGATAAAACCGAAGGATTGCTATCTCTGCGCCAACGGCATTGCGGATACGGACTACAAGGATATCGAGCTCCTTAAGCGATTCACAAGCTCCTACGGTAAAATCATGCCGCCCAAGCGCACCGGCACGTGCCGGAAACACCAGCGGTTGATTGCCGGCGCCATCAAAAACAGCCGCATCATGGGCTTGATGCCGTTCGTGGTTGAATAAAGTTATTACTAAAACACCCGCCGATTCGGCGGGTGTTTTTTAATCCTTCCATTGTTCCGCCGGAATCGCGCTCTGCCAAGCCAGTTCCACCAAAGCTCGATAAGTCGCCGCCAGCTGGGGCGATTCTATCACGACGGCAAAAAGCGGCTCAAAAGAAGTAATCAAAATTTTATCGTCAGCAATGGCATTATCAGCCAAAAATTTCTTGCCCTTCGGTATAATGCGCACTTCGCGCTTGCCAATGCAAGTGCGTGCGTAAGCCACATCTTCCGGATCATTATCCACAATTTCCCAAATATTTTCCGGGTGCTTTTTTTTCTTATTCCACCAATAAGTATTCCAAATCTCAAACATCTCCGGCCAGGTGGCATTAAGCTTCTTGACTGAAGTGCCGTAAAAATAAATTTTGTTGGCGGGAAAAATTTCGTTCAGGTAAATATTGGAAATCACATCTTTATCTTCGTAGTATTTGATGGTCGGCTTGGTGCCGCGGCTGAACTGCGCCCGAAACATTGGCAGTAAATCTTTAAAATCATCCAGTGAATGCTTGATATTTTTCTCCAAAACCACCGGATCTTCGGGCGAATATAAAGTCCGGCCCTTTTCCGGAACTTCGGAAACCATGCCTTTTTTCTTTAATTCATCGAGAATAACATACACGGTCGGGCGTTTTAAACCCGCAATTTTGGCGATGCTAACGACCGTTGATTTGCCTAATTGCAATAAAGCCATGTAAGTTATGGCCTCTTTTTCCGATAATCCCAGGTTTTGCAGGACTTTTTGCTCAATCATAGGTTTCTAGTACCCCTCCTGAATACAGGAGGGGGTTAGAGGGTGGTCTAAGTATAGCGCGTCCATGTTATTTTGTCAATAATTTTGACAACATATATATCATTTTTAGCTCTAATTAGAGCTTTTTCTTTTATAAACTGTCATTTTCTTTGACGATAATATGGCATTATGTTATATTAGCGTGTCAAAACAAAAAGCGAACATTCAATCCAACCACCCCAAAACACTCCCAATCAAAGGAGGGTTCCGATGGAAACCGTCATGGACCTTATCAGGTGGAACAAAGGGTGTCCGATTGTTCTCGTGGAACGGCATGCGAGCTATCTCATGGGTCCTCTGCTCGCCCGCTGTCCGGACGAATATGAGGCCTACGCCCGCAACTATAGCGAGCGGGAGCATCCCTCGCTGTTCCTGCTCGACAAGGCCGGTATTGAACTGGCGTGGGAGCAAGGGCACAGACTGGCGGCGGCTGGTGTACGAATTGACGAGATCATCGGCTCCGAGCAGGGCCGGGGTCCGGACACGGGTCTGCGCATCTCTGAAGGTCACTTCATGGAAACCGGCAAGTGGATTCCAGTGCAAATCCATCCCGCCGTGAATTACATGAAGTATGACTACGAACGGCTGTTACCGCTTCTTCGTACCGTGGGCGATCCATTCTGTGCCCAGTGGCTCAACGGCCAGCACGAGGGCCTGGCTCGTTCGGACACGCCCGGCAGTTTCAAAGGCCGGGTGCTCGGATTCCTGGGCGATCTCCTGAAAAAATCGGGCGTCCGGATCGTCACCACGCACTTCGAGATCATAGCC
>CAZBWF010000052.1:3632-5633 GCA_964495675.1 uncultured Gammaproteobacteria bacterium | reverse complement strand
GATTTAGTCATTGTTGAATCCCCAACCAAGGCCAAGACCATAAGCCGTTTTTTGAAAAACGGCTTTGTGGTTCAATCATCCTTCGGCCACATCCGCGATCTTCCGGAAAAGGAGATGGGCATTGCCGTTGACAAAAACTACGAGCCCACCTACGTGGTAGAGGGAGCAGACAAGAAAAAAACCGTTGAATCGCTCAAGAAAGCGGCCAAAAAGGCCGAATCAATCTACTTTGCAACTGACGAGGACCGCGAAGGCGAGGCCATTGCGTGGCATTTGGTGGAACTCTTGTCCCCCAAAAAAGAGCAAATCAAGCGCATCACGTTCCACGAAATTACGGAGAGAGCCATCAAGGAAGCGCTCGAACATCCGCGCGGCATTGACCTGCACCGCGTGGACGCACAGCAGGCCCGCCGCATTTTGGATCGGCTCGTGGGGTACGAACTGTCTCCGTTCTTGTGGAAAAAAGTCGCACGCGGCTTGTCCGCAGGCAGAGTGCAATCCGTGGCCGTGCGGCTGATTGTGGAGCGCGAAACCGAAATCCAGCAATTCGAAGCCCAGGAATACTGGACCATTGACGCCATTTTTGCCAAATCCGCCAAAGGCGGACCCGCCGTGGGCGGGGAGTCAATGCAAATTGAAACGCTCGACCCTAAGAATCTGCCGGAAGGGTTTTTCAGCGCAAAGCTCCACGCCATCAACGGCGGCGCCCTCGACAAATTTGAAATCAAAGACGCCACGCACGCCGCAGAACTCGTGGCCGACCTTGCGAACGCGGCCTATGTGGTGACGCGGGTGGAAAAGAAGCAAACCAAAAAACAGCCCGCGCCGCCGTTTACCACATCCACGCTCCAGCAGGAGGCAAACCGCAAGCTCGGCTTTTCCGCAAAGCAAACCATGCGCGTTGCCCAGCAGTTATACGAAGAGGGGTTCATCACCTACATGCGCACGGACTCCGTGAACCTCGCGCAGAAATTTACGGATGAAGCTCGGGCGTTTTTGGAAGCAAGCCATGGAAAAGAGTACGCGCTTGCGGCGCCGCGCGCGTACAAAACAAAATCGCGGAGCGCCCAAGAGGCGCACGAAGCAATCCGCCCCACTGAAGTGGCGCGCCATCCGGATTCGCTGAAAGGAGAACTCGCGCCGGGCAACCACAAGCTCTACAACCTCATCTGGCGCCGCGCGGTTGCTTCACAGATGCCGGAGGCAATCATGGACAACACATCCGTTGATGTAGCCGCGAAAACCGATGCAGAGTATATATTCCGCGCCACAGGCCAGACCGTTGCCTTTGACGGTTTTCTTAAAATCTATCCGTACTCCCCGAGCGGCGAGGCCCTGCTCCCAGAACTGGCCGAAAAGGAAACAGTAACTGCCGCCGAGCTCGCGCCGAACCAGCACTTCACCGAGCCGCCGGCGCGCTACAGCGATGCCTCGCTCGTCAAAGCGCTCGAAGAGTACGACATCGGCCGGCCCTCAACCTACGCGCCCACCATCTCCACCATCATTGACCGCGGGTACGTGGAGCGCATCGAAAACCGCCGCCTCAAGCCCACGGACATTGCTTTCTTGGTAAACGACATTCTGGTGGAACATTTCCAGCAAATTGTCGATTACAAATTTACCGCGCGCATGGAAGAGGAGCTTGATGAAATTGCCGAAGGCAAGCTTGAATGGCGCGCGGCCATTGATGAATTCTATAAGCCGTTTAAACAAAACCTCATGGAAAAAACCGAAACCCTCTCCAAAAAAGATCTCACCGAAGAAAAAACAGAGGAGGTGTGCGAGAAATGCGGCAAACCCATGATAATCAAAACCGGGCGCTTTGGCCGGTTCCTGGCCTGCACCGGATACCCGGAATGCAAAAACACCAAACCCATAAACGGCAACGGAGAGCCGGGGGAGCAGGAAACCACGGATGAAAAGTGCCCGGAGTGCGGCTCGCCTATGCAGGTCAAGCACGGCCGGTTCGGAAAATTCCTCGGGTGCACCAAATCTCCGGAA
>CAZBWF010000052.1:0-3622 GCA_964495675.1 uncultured Gammaproteobacteria bacterium | reverse complement strand
GACGTCGCCTGCCCCGCGTGCGGCAAGGGAGAAATCGTTGAGAAACGCTCCAAAAAAGGCAGGACATTCTACGCTTGCAACCAGTATCCGGAGTGCAAAACCGCATTCTTCGCAAAGCCGGTGAATGAAAAGTGCCCAACCTGCACAAGCCAGCTCGTGTTCGGGCCCAAGGGAACGTACAAGTGCTCGAGCAAGGAATGTCAGTTCACGAAACCGGCTGAGTAAGGGCGATACTAAATTAATGCGAAAACATGCGAAAGATACGAAATGTATTTTTCGCGTTTTTCGTATGCTTTCGCATGGCTTTCGTATCGCTGTTAATTGACAAAAACCACGCAACAGGGCTACGCTGTAGGTACTATGGCCGCGCTCAATGATCTGTTAAACATCATTGACGAAGAGAAATTGAAGGTGGACAAAGATCTTGTGCGCCTGGCCTTTGATTTTGCGAGCGATGCCCACCAAGGGCAGCTCCGCAAAAGCGGGGAACCCTACATCAACCATTCGCTTGAAACCGCCATGACGTTGGCGCGGTATCACCTGGACCAGGACACCATCATAGCCGGGCTCGTGCACGACGTGCCCGAGGACACGGGAAAACCCATAGAGGATATCAGGAAACATTTTGGCAAAGATGTGGCAAAGCTGGTGGAGGGCATCACCAAGCTCGGCAAGCTCAAATACCGCGGCATTGAGCGGTACATCGAGAACCTGCGCAAGATGTTCGTGGCCATGGCCTCGGACATCCGCGTCATCTTCATCAAGTTCGCGGATCGGCTCCACAACCTCAAAACGCTCGACGCGCTCCCGCCCAAAAAACAAGAGCGCATCGCGCGCGAAACCCTTGAAATCTACGCGCCCATCGCAAACCGGCTCGGCATCTGGCAGATGAAAGGCAAGCTCGAGGATTATTCGTTCAAGTACCTCTACCCAAAAGAGTACCAGGAACTCAAAGAAAAGCTCGAAAAAAATTACAGCGAGCGGGAAGATCTCCTCAAAGAACTGCGCCGCAAAATGGCGGCAGAACTTAAAAAAGAAGGCGTGAAAACCATTGAGATATCAGGCCGCACCAAGGACATGTGGAGTTTATATAAAAAGCTCCAAACGCACGGAAACGATCTCGAGCGCGTCCACGATATTCTGGCGCTGCGCGTCGTCGTGCGCACGGTGGCGGATTGCTACCAAGCGCTCGGCATCATCCACAACCGGTGGACCATGATGCCCAACCGCTTTAAGGATTACATCGCCCAACCCAAACCCAACGGCTACCAGTCGCTCCACACCACCATCTTCTGCGACCGCGGCAAAAACGTGGAAGTGCAAATCCGCACGCCCGAAATGCACCTCACGGCCGAGTACGGCATTGCCGCGCACTGGCACTACGACGAGCACGGCTCCATCAAGTTCGACAAAAACCTCGCGTGGGTGCAGGAGCTCACTAAGTGGCAGAAGGAGATTCAGGATCACCAACACTACCTCGACAGCATTAAAATAGACATCTTCCAAGATCGCATCTTCGTGTTCACGCCCAAGGGAGATGTCATTGACCTGCCGGAGAACGCCACGCCCGTTGATTTTGCCTACCACATCCATACGCAAATCGGCAACACGGCCACGGCCGCGCGCATCAACAACCAAATCGCTCCGCTCGACACGGCCTTAAAGAGCGGCGACATGGTGGAAATCATTACGGACAAAAACCGCAAAGGCCCTAACCGCGATTGGCTCAAGTTCGTTAAAACCACGTCCGCGCGCGAAAAAATAAAGGCGAGCGCGACCAAGGGGTTCTTTTCGTCTCTTCCGGGGCTGCGGCGATTGTAAAGACGTAGCGCGCTACGTCTTTTTTTACCGCCCCAATAATTTGTCCAGCACGCCTTTCAATTCCTCCTCCCCGTAGTATTCAATCGCAATCACGCCGCCGTTCCTGCCGCGCTTGCGCACCGTTACCTTGGTGCCGAGTGCGGCGCGCAAATCATCCTCAATGGCCGCAGTGTTGGGGTCGCGTTTTACGGTGCGGCTGTGCTGGCGCACTTCAATCCGCTTCACCTCGCTTGCGGTGTCCGTAATGGTCAGTTTTTCGGCAAGCACCCGCCGGAAGAGGGCGAGGCGCTTGGCGTCGTCCTTGATTTCCATGAGCACCTTGGCGTGCCCCTCGGTAATCTTGGCCTCGGCGATTGCCTCTTGAATTTCAGCTGGCAATGAAAGGAGTCGGATGGTGTTGGAAATCACGGGCCGGGATTTGCCCATGCGCTTGGCAATCTGCTCGTGCGTCAGGCCGAACTCGTCGTTCAGCTTCTGGTAGGCCTCGGCCTCCTCGATTAAATTCAAATCCGAGCGCTGAATGTTCTCGATGAGCGCAAGTTCCAGCCGCTCAAGCTCATCGGACTCCCGCACAATAACCGGAACTTTTGCCAGTCCCGCGATTTTTGCCGCCCGCAGACGCCGCTCGCCGGCAATGAGCTCATACCCGCCTGCGCTCTTGACAACGACAAGCGGCTGGAGGATGCCGTGCTCTTTAATGGATACAGCAAGTTCTTGAAGGGGCTTTTCGGAAAAAAACTTGCGCGGCTGGTGCTTGTTGGAGGCAATGTCCCCAATCGGAATTTCAAAAACAGATGATTGCGCCACGGCCTCATCCACGCCGCGCGGGGGCTCGAATGTGCGCGCAGAAAAATAATCTGATTTCGGAATCAACGACCCTAATCCCCTGCCGAGTCCAAAATTTGTTTTTGCCATAATCATGCTGTCATCCTGAGCGTAGCGAAGGATCTGGTGAATCTTTCACGAGATTCTTCACTTCGTTCAGAATGACGTTAACTATTCTCGTGTAATTCCAACAATTCTCTCGCCAAGCGCTCGTACGCTTTCGCGCCTTTTGATTTCGGGTCGTAGTGCAGAATGGATTTGCCGTACGAGGGCGCTTCTGTGAGCCGGACGTTCCTTGGAATCACGCTCCTAAAAATTTTATTGGGAAAATAGCGGTACAGTTCGTGCATCACCTGCTCGGAGAGCTTGTTGCGGCCGTCGTACATGGTGAGCACGGCCCCAAGCACGGCGAGGTCAGGTTTGAGATTCTCGCGAATCATGGCAATGGTGCTCATCAGCTGGCCCAAGCCCTCGAGCGCGTAGTACTCGGCCTGCACCGGAATCAAAAGTTCGTCCGCGGCCACCAAGCCGTTGATGGTGAGCAGGCCCAGGGAGGGCGGGCAATCAATAATAATGTAGTCGTACTCGTGGCGCACCTCGCCCATCACATCGTAGAGCCGGAACTCCCGCCGCTCCGCGTTCACAAGCTCCACATTGGCCCCGGCGAGGTTGTTGGTGGAGGGCGCAATGCGGAGCCCGTCGAGTTCATGGGCGAGCACCACGCTCCGAAAATCCGTGACCCCGGAGAGCGCCTCATAGAGCCCGTGCGTAAGCTCCTGATGCCGGATGCCGATGCCGGAAGTGGCGTTTGCCTGCGGGTCAAGGTCAACCAAAAGCACATACCGCCCGAGCGCCGCCAAGTATACCGCGAGGTTTACCGCAGTGGTGGTCTTGCCCACCCCGCCTTTCTGGTTCACAACCGAAATGACCCTAGCCATGTCGTGTATTATAAAATAATTCTCGTGCTTTGACAATG
>CAZBWF010000051.1:0-5691 GCA_964495675.1 uncultured Gammaproteobacteria bacterium | reverse complement strand
CTCAATCCTGCGATATCCGTAACCTCAACCGCCACGTGGCTGATGGCGCCGGAGGTTGTGCCGGATACTTCCAACGTCAGGCCGTCCAAAGAGGCGACGAGAGCGCTGGTTGCCTCCAAAACGCGGGCGCGCTCAATGCCTCCATACACCGTGAAGATGTCAGAAAGCGCAATGCGCGCTACTCCCCCGATTGGGATCGGAATCACGTCGATGGCACGGGCCTCCGGAGCCGGGGCAATGCCTTCGGGCGTCACCGAAATCTCGCGGCTCTCCGCGCCGGAAATCGGAAACGCGCCGGAGACGATGATGCTGAACGTCTCAAAGAGCCCGTCCAAACTGATCACCTCAAACCGATACTCCGGCTCCGTTACCAGCGCCTTGGCAGAGGGCCGCGGATTGGCAAGCCGTCCTTGGAGCTCGTCCCAGGCCTGGCTGAACTGCTCTTCGAGCATGCCGCCGCGCGGGGCCAGTTCGTACTGAACCGGGCTTGCAACAGCGCGCTTTCCGGCCGCGGCAGAAACCGTGCGGCCGAAGTAGTCGGCGAAGATGAAGAAGTCCGTGAAATCGATGGCATTGCTGCCGTCGAAATCGTATTCCGCGCCGAACTTTTCGGACCCCTCCCTGCTGCCGAACACGTCGGCGAACAGGAAGAAATCGTCAAAGTCCACCTTACCGTCGCCGGTAAAGTCGCCCGGAATGGGCTGCACGAAGAGCGGAAACGCGTCTGCGGCATCGCCCATTACCGAAGCGACCCGCCATTCCACCAGTTTGCTGACGCCGCCCACCAACGCAAACTCGCGGTAGTAGGTGTTCACCCGCACCCGCCCTTCCAGACGCTGTCCGGAAAGGGCAAGGAGCGAGATGCGTGCGTTTGCCGACGCAACCGGCTTGAGCGCATACTGTGCGCTCACAGGCGCGGTGGGGGGTGAATGTGCGCCCTCGCCGCACCCGAAGATGCTCACCACAAATCCGGTGAACATCACTCGGATAATCGGTCTCATGGTTACACCTCCTTGGTGTTGTGCGAGACATTGTTTTATGTCAAAAAGCTGGCATTTTGGAACTTTTCCAAAATGGATAGTATGATACCAAAAAAATACAAAAAAGTCAAGCTTTATTCTTTCTCCGCCATACCATGAACCACAGAGCATAGAGTGCCACAAGCACGGCCCAGTTGCTAAAAAACACCCACGGCGTTGACCACGGCGTTCCCGGAAAGAACGGCGTCGCGAACGGCCAGAGGTACGGCGTGGGGAAAAAGCGCAGGTCGTGGCTCACGATGTCAAAGAGAATGTGCAATGGCCACGCGGCCACCACCCATGCGCGAGCGCGCCACACAGCAAAGCACACTGCCAACACTGCCAATGCAACCACCAAGCTGTGCGAAATGTTATAGAGCGCATATACGTACCGCGGAATTTGGTGAAGGGGTTTGTGTATGATCTCACCGGAGATAAGTAGTCGCTCGATAAAGGTAAAGCCGAACGCGAACACGTCCGGCAGAATGCCGAAAAAGAACGTAATTAAAAATGCCTTTTTTGCATGGCGGCCAAACGCAACCCCGCCCCAAAAACCATGAGAAATTATATCCATATGGCATTCAGTATACAGAAAAATGCGCAAAAAAATACCCCGCCACTCGCAGTTGCGCAAGTGGCGGAGTAGGGGCGGATGCGGGCATCACGTCTGCATAACAGCCTCAATGACCGTCAGCAGATTGCCCAAATTCACGGGCTTTGTAACGATGGCGCGAGCGCCCGGAGTGCCGCCTTCGGGCGGCGTTCCCGTAACCATGATGATCTTGACACCCGGGTCTTCCCCGAGCATCCTTTTGATCATCTCCTGCCCGTCCATCACGGGCATTTGTAAGTCCGTAAGAACGAGGCTGATATCGCCCCGATTCTCACGCCACACTGCGAGCCCTTCAGCGCCATTGCTGGCGGTAAGGACTTCGCCGAACCCAGCGACACCAAGTACCTTTACAAACAGGCCGCGGATTGCGGCCTCGTCATCAACTACTAATGCCGTTGGCATGCTTTCACCTCCTTTATGGCTTTGGATTTTCTACGGAAGAACAAATTTCCACAACTATATATTATATCATACTTTTAAAAATAATGCAAGCCCAATCAAAAAACCCGCATATGCGGGCCTGTTTCCCTTTTTACTAAAACAGCTTAAAACAAAATAATACTTGCTACTAAAAAGTACACAAACAAGCTGATTAAATCCTGCAGGATGGTGGCAACCGGCCCGGCCCCGAGCGCCGGGTCCGCGTGCCGCCGGTACAGGATGCTCGGAATGACTATGGCCAAGATGGGCGCCAGGGTGAGGTTCACGAGCATAGTAAGCCCCAGCGTGAGCCCGATGCGGTATGATGCGAGCCACAGAGCCGCAAACGCGCCTAAAACCAATCCGAAAATAATTCCTAACCCCAAACCAATGGCGCTCTCTTTTATGATATACGGCGTAAAGCCGATTTTCCGTTTGGAAATGGCGCGGACAAAGATGGTTTCGGACTGCGTGCCCACGGCATCGGAAAGATACACGATGACCGGAATAAAAAACGCGAGCCGGATGTCTGCGGAGAGTATCTCTTCAAATTTTGAAACCACCACCACCGCAATCATGCCGCCGACAAGTCCCAAAAAGAGCCACGGCACGCGGTGTTCCAGCAGGTGCGCGGCGGAATCGTGCAGTTCGTCTTCTTCTTTATACCCTTTCCCGTTGCGCATAGGTGTCAGTTCAGCGCCCAAATGGCGCAGTTGAGATAAAAGGCAAAGCTCACCCACAGGAGGTACGGCACGAGGAGATACGCTGCGAGCCGCGATATGCTATAAAATACCACCATAGTCCACGCAATGGCAAGCCAGAGCGCTATAATGTTTACCATTGCAAGGCCCGGATTCTGTAAACCGAAAAAGATAACAGACCAGCTGACGTTGAGCAACAGCTGGACACCGAATATTTTTAATGCGGTTGTAACTTGGCTCTTGCGGCGACCGCTATAGTGCTTCCATACTAAAAATGCCGCAATGCCCATCAACGCGTAGAGCGTTGTCCACACCGGCCCAAATACCCAGCTCGGGGGATTCAGCGCCGGCTTTTCCAGCGTCGCATACCACGTGGGAATGGATGGCATGGTTGCCGCAGAGCCGAGGATGCCGGCCAGTTCGGAAATCAGGATGGCGAGGATGAGCTTGGGGACATCGTGCAGTTTCATATTTGTTTTTTATTTTTTATTATTGCAAGCTTTTCTTTTCTGGATAACGTCTTTATGCGCGCCTCCTCTTTTTGCGCGTTCGCGCGATTTTTGAACCTGCGCGCATACGCGAGCTTTACCGGCCTGCGCGAGCGCGTGTACTTTGCCCCGAGTGCGCCGGAATTGTGCTCTGCCACCCGTTTTGCCACATCCTTTGCAATGCCGGTATAGAGCGTCCTATCCGCGCACTTGAGGATGTACACATGATACATACCGCAACAACGTCATGCTGAACCCGTGACATCCGTCAGGGCAGGCCTTGTTTCAGTATTTGCTTTCGGCTCTTTGAGCTCATCTCCGGGATTTGTCATGGAGCATAGGTTAGGTTTCAGAAGCAATAAATAGCCGCGCTGTACGAAGCATATCATACGAATACTTCCCGTCAAAATGCTCAAAAAGCGTCGAGAGGCCCACCGTATCCAGTTTCTTGAATGCGGCATGAATTTTTGGCAATTCCTTTTTGAGCGCACCCGTCAGCAAACGCTCCAAATCCTTTTGGCTGATGGCGCCATCCCGCGCCAATCGCTCTATGTGCCCAAAAATAGTGGCGGATTGTAACCCGCGGCTCTTTGCGATTGCATCAATGTTTTTCCCTTGGTTCCATAGTTCCAGCGTTTCTTTGTAGGTCTCGCCTTTTTCTTTTTTTTCTTTCGCTTTTTGGGGTTCACCCGCCTCCAGCGTTCCTCCGCACTGGCGAATAAAATCATGCTGTAAACGTTCCAGCTCTGTTTTCGGCAGATGTTCGTACTCGCCCGAGGCCTCCTCGGCAGACGCGCGAAACGCGGCATCCTGCTCCAGCACATCCGGATGTACGCGGAACGCGCGCTCGTTCCAGCCGAAACGATGCAGGCCGGAAAGCCGCCGCACGCGGGAGAGCGCCCCATACCCCTGGCCAAACTCAAACACGCCGGATACATCCATCACCGCGGCATCCATGCTCATCCCTTGGCTCTTGTGCACGGTAATGGCCCATGCCAGGCGCAAAGGAAACTGGGTTATGCGCGCGCGGATGCGCCCGCCTTCTTCAACGGTCCACTCCGCAGGCGCAACAAAAATGCGGCTCCCGGTTTTTGTGCGGACAATGGGGTATCTGCTTTCCGCATCAAATCCTTCCACGGTTCCCAAGGTGCCGTTTACATACCCGGCTTGCGGATTGTTTTTGGTGAACATCACCACCGCGCCCGGCGCGAGCTGGAGCCGTTCCGGAGAGAGGCATCCTTTTTTAAGCGCCTCCACCAGCCGCCGCGCTCCGGTTCCGGACATGGTAAAACTGAACTGCCTGCCGCCGATCTTTTGGAGCTCATGGAGATTAACGCGATCCACATCCACGTTGTGGCTGAAAAGTTTTGGCACGCGCTCCGGCATGGCTTGGCGAGAAATTTTGCGGGAGGTGATGTGCTCGTAGTGCTCTTCGGAAAATTCATTTTTGCGGATGGACGCGAGCGCGCCCAAAAACGCGGCATCATCCTGGCGGTACTGCTCGTGCAAATAACAGACCACGGGCTCTGCCCGCTTCCACGCGCCGGATTCATACCCAAAAATACCGCTCGGCTCGTCCACAAGCGCGGTTTGCCCGCCCGCATCTTGCGCAATCCTCTTGACCACCGGCGGCAACTGAAAAAAATCCCCCACCAGCACCACCTGCATTCCCCCAAACGCCTCCTGGTTTCTTGTCACGGCGCGGCACACGGCATCCACCATGTCCAAAGTCCCGGGCCCGAGCATGGATACCTCGTCTATAATCAGCACACTGCACCGGGCCACGCGCTTTGCCACGTGCGGCTTGGCCGCAATGTCCGCAATATCGCGGCCCGTGAGCCGCTCCCGTATGCCAATGCCGCTCCACGAGTGGATGGTCATGCCGCCAATGTGCGTGGCCGCGATTCCGGTGGAGGCCGTAATGGCGGGCTCTATCCCGTGCTCACGCACATACCGCACATATTGGTTGATGGTGTGCGTCTTGCCGCTTCCCGGCTCTCCGGTTAAAAACACATTGGCGCCGGTTTTGAGGATGGTAAGCGCTTGTTCCTGCGTCATAGATGCTCACAGTATACCAAAAAATCGGCTCTGTGCCGATTTGTGGATAACATACCTTACATCTTCGGTGAATGTTCGGTATACTATAATTATAGTACTTCAAATCCGATTGTTGACACAAATATGCCCACCCTCACCATACGGCAAAAACAAATCTACGACTACATAGAAAAATACATAAAACGAAAAGGTTATTCCCCTACCTTTGAGGAAATTAGGAGGCATTTTAGGTACTCAACATTGTCTACGGTTTACGACCATCTTGGTACGCTCTTAAAAAAGGATTTGATCACAAAAAATCGATACAGCGCTCGAGGTATTGCGCTAAAAGAAGGCCTTGGAACCATGGTAGAAATACCGTTCCTAGGGACTATAGCCGCCGGAGAGCCAAT
>CAZBWF010000050.1:0-5832 GCA_964495675.1 uncultured Gammaproteobacteria bacterium | reverse complement strand
CCGGTGTACGTGGTCTGCGGAATCCCGCTTGAAATTTCTTCCAAAAATCGGTACGCCTCTTCTGCGCCCTGCGGTTTCTCGCGGACTGCGCCCGCGGAAACCACCAGCGTGTCTGAAGCGAGAATCACCGCGCTCCCCTCAATCATGCCGGCTACCTTTTCCGCTTTTGCCTTTGCAATGGCAATCACCTGCTCTTGCGGGTCATCCCTGCGGATTGATTTTTCATCTACGTCCGGAACTACCACGTCAAAATCATACCCCATGTCCTTGAGTATCTTTTTCCGCCGCGGGGATTGGGAGGCGAGGATGAGGCGCATGCTACGCGTCATAATAATTTTCACCGGTGCGGTGCGCTTCATACGCGAGCCGACAGAACTCAAACAAGAGTTCCGGCGGCGTTGCAAGGTCGTACCATCCCCAGGATTCGCACTTTTCCGGTTCGAGGAGTTCTGCCTCGCCGCTCTTCCAATCCGCCGCTAAACCAATATGGACATAGTGCTTTGTCCCGTACTTTTTTACGTTGGTGACGAATTGAAACCGAATGTTTTCAATCTCAACACCGCATTCCTCGCGGGTTTCGCGGTGCGCGCACTCTTCAAACGATTCCATGTACTCCAAATGCCCGCCCGGGAACGCATACTCCCCTGCCCCGTGCGAACCGCGGCGCTTGCCCAAGAGGACTTTTCCGTCGCGGAAAATCATTATGCCAACTCCTACGCGGGGTTTTTGTTCTGTTGATGTCATTGTAACCGTTTTAGTCCGTCACGCTCCATGACAATTTTTCAAACTCTTTCAATAGTGTCAAATCTTTATTCTTCCAGCGTCCGCTTTTGGCCATTTTGTGCGGTTTGCATAAAGCGCAACTATGCTTTTTCTTTTTGAAGCGTTTTCTCATACCTGTTTTATTTAAAAAAATTTTCTGTTTTTAAAATTTTTGCGTACCCGGATTTCTCAAAATGCTTATCCTGCGCCCAAAGCGGCACTCCAAGACACAGTGCCAAGGCAAGTACAGGCATATCTTTTGTGTCAATGTGTCCAATCATACGCTCCGCCTCGGCAACACCGAACTGATACCATGAATCAGCATACACAAAAACAGGCAGCGCGGCCAGTAGGTCGTACACATGGTCATCCGGCAACGACAGCTTACGTGCAAGTTTGGGGATGTATTTTCTCACCTCATTGAGCGTATGCGCGGTGGTGACGAATTGAAACCGGCCATCAAATAAAATAACGCCCGGCTTGCCGCCGAGCAGGGCTGACAGAATTACATTGGCGTCCACAACAATAGTGGCGCTCATATCTCCTTAACTGCGAGACACCTCAAAATCTTTCAGAATATCTTTCTCGGAAATTCTCTTCTCGTCCAGCGCCTCACGCACCGTTCGCGCTCCGGCAAGAAACTTGTTTTTCTTCAGCAACAACAGCCGGTGTTTGAGCGCATCTTCAACAAACGACTTCTCGCTCGTGTAGCCGTACTCTTTCACGGCGGAAGAAATCTCTTTTTCCAATGTTTTTGATACGGTGACAACCATATGACGTTATAATACCACGATGCTGCTACAGTGGCAAATCATTAAACACTCCTGCCATGGCACTTCTTCCACTTACGACCACTCCCGCACGGGCACGGGTCATTGCGCCCGACTTTCTTGCCCTCATAGCGATTGGAAGCAACGGGCTCAACAGCCACGGCCGCCATACCCGGCAAACCCGTGCCCGATGATTGGGCCGCAGGCGATTCAGACCGTGCACTCATGGTTTTAGCCGGCGCTGAAAACCGCAACCCGCTCATGGAGGCCATGCTCCGCTTTAATGCCTGCTCCAGCGCGCCGGAAATGGCGCTCTTGCGAGCGTGCAGAATCTTAAAGATTGAGTAGACAACTTGGTTTTGGATGGAAGATAACAACTGCTGGAATAAGCCGTAGGCATCACGCTTGTACTCCACAAGCGGGTCACGCTGGCCATAGCCGCGCAACCCCACTGCCGTGCGGAGGTTATCAAGCGCTTCCAAATGATCCATCCACAGAGTATCAATGGCATTGAGCACAATCGCGCGCTCGAGCCGGCCCAGATTCTCGTCATCCCCCAGTTCCTGGGCAAGCCCCGCGTACACCTCTTGCGCTTTTACAACCACGTGCTCAATCAATTTGGTGCGCATAAGCGCATCAGCACCCTTGTCGCGACCATCGCCTTTTTCAATGACGCCCGAGAGGTCAATTGCGGTTCCGGGCGGCAGAATGGTGGATAGTGTCTCTCCTATCTCTTTCACGATCCACTCGTGGTGGCTCGTTGTGGCAGTGTGGAAATTTACCACCTGGCTAATCTCCTGCTCCAGCATCTCAAAAATCTGCGTCCGCACCTCTCCCTCGCCGGCTGCCTTCAATATCTCGCGGCGCTTGCGATAGATGGCCTCGCGGTGCCGGTTCGTCACGTCATCATACTCAACCACGTGCTTGCGAATGTCAAAATTGTGGCCTTCCACCTTTTTTTGCGCGCTCTCAATGGCGCGGGAGACCATTTTGTTCTCGATAGGCATGTCCTCGGGCAGGCCCAGCCGATTCATCATGCCCTGAATGCGGCCCGAACCGAAAATACGCATCAAATCATCTTCAACCGAAACAAAAAACTGGCTCGAACCCGGGTCGCCCTGGCGGCCGCTTCTGCCGCGGAGCTGATTATCAATGCGCCGCGATTCGTGCCGCTCCGTGCCGATGACATGCAAGCCGCCGGACTGCTTTACTTCTTCCGCGGCTTTCCCATCAAACGGCATGCCGCCCAAGACAATGTCAACGCCGCGGCCGGCCATATTCGTGGCGAGCGTTACCGCGCCCCTTCTTCCGGCCTGCGCGATGATTTCCGCCTCGCGTTCGTGGTTTTTTGCGTTTAAAATTTCGTGCATGATGCCGGCTTTGGCAAGCAATTCTGAAAACTCCTCGTTCTGCTCAATGGAAATGGTGCCGATGAGGATGGGCTGGCCTTTTTGGTTCCGTTCGCGGATTTCTTTGATGACGGCCTCATACTTTCCGGCGCGGGATTTGTACACGCGGTCAGAAGCGTCTGTGCGCGCAATGGGCTTGTTAGTGGGCACCACGTACACGTTGAGCCCGTAAATTTTCCTAAACTCCTCTTCCTCGGTTTTGGCCGTGCCCGTCATGCCCGAAAGTTTGGGGTAGAGCCGGAAGTAGTTCTGGAACGTGATGGTGGCAAGGGTCCGCGATTCGCGCTTAATGGCAACGCCTTCTTTTGCCTCAATGGCTTGGTGCAAGCCCTCGCTGTAGCGCCTGCCGTGCATCAGGCGGCCCGTAAACTCGTCCACAATAATCACCTCGCCCTCGCGCACCACGTAATCGCGGTCCAGTTGAAAGAGCGTGCGCGCTTTCAAGGCCTGCTCGATGTGGTGCGCCATAGCGATTCCGCCCTCGGTGTAAATGTTGCCGATGCCAAGCCACTCCTCCATTTTTTTGATGCCCGCCTCGGTGAGCGTGGCACTCCGCATTTTCTCATCCACGTTGTAATCTTCGTTCTCCCGCAAACGGCTCACAAGCTCCGCATATTTCATGTACATGTCCGTGGGCCGGTCGTCCGGCGCGGAAATGATGAGCGGGGTGCGGGCCTCGTCAATCAAAATGGAGTCCACTTCGTCCACGATGGCAAAATTTGGCTCCCGCTGTACCATTTGTTCAAGGTTCGCGGCCATGTTGTCGCGCAAATAATCAAACCCGAACTCGTTGTTCGTGCCGTAGGTGATGTCCGCCGCATAGGCCTCCTTGCGCGAAACCGGACGCAAATGGTCGTAGTCGATTTGGACGAGGGGGGAAGACACAGTGTCATTGCGAGGAGGCGTACTCGCCGACGAGGCAATCCCGTCATCATTGCTTTGTGGCTCGGGATTGCCTCGGTCGCCCGCCAAGGAGGCGGACTCCCTCGCAATGACAGCACTATCATACACGTATGATTTCTCGTGCTGAATACACCCCACCGAGAGCCCCAGGAAATGGTAAATCTTGCCCATCCACACCGCGTCGCGCCGGGCAAGGTAATCGTTCACCGTAACCACGTGCACGCCGCCTCCGGTGAGCGCGTTCAAATATACCGGCAGTGTGGCAACGAGCGTTTTGCCCTCGCCAGTGCGCATCTCCGCAATGTTGCCGCGGTGGGGCACTATGCCGCCGATGAGCTGAACGTCGTAGTGCCGCTGGCCGATGGCGCGCTTGGCCGCCTCGCGCACCGCCGCAAAGGCCTCGGGCAAAACCGCATCCAGCGCTTCGCCCTTTTGCAATCGTTCGCGGAACACCTGCGTGCACAGCCGGATATCCTCATCTGATTTTTTTTCAAACGAAGATTCGAGGGTATTGATTTTTTCCGCGAGCGGCCGAAACAGTTTCTTAATATCCCGTTCGCCCGGGTCGCCAATAAGCTTTGTCAGGAATGATGCCATACCGCTTACCCCCGTTTCCGCTTCGACACGAGTTTATCCTTCAAATCCCTGGCCTGCCGCTCCAGTTTTTCCGCAACGATATCCAACGCGGAAAAAATATCCACGCCCTGTTCCACGGAACGGAGTACGACGCCAGGCAAATCCGCATTAACCTCAACGCGGAACACGTCGCCCTTCTTGTGGTGCGCATCCCGCGAGAGATCAACGCGGATAGTTAACACATCCAAGGTCCCGCGATACTTTTTGAGCACCGAAAGCTTTTCCTCAAACTGCTGTTTAAGACGGTTCGTAAGCTCAACATTTTTTGCGTAGAACTGTATTTTCATATGGTTATTATTCTAACACCGCCCGAATCCGGCGCACACCCGCTGACGCGGATTCCTCTTTGGTAATCTTGAATGTTCCAAGCACGCCCGTGTGCTCCACATGCGGCCCGCCGCAGATTTCGCGGGACACATCGCCGATGGTATACACCTTCACCTTGTCGGCGTATTTAGATTCAAACAAACCAATGGCCCCGGCCTTTTTGGCCTCGTCAACCGTCATTTCTTGCCAACTCACGGGGTAATCCTTTTTTATGGCGTCATTCACCCAGTCCTCAACTTTTTTTATCTCTTCGGCAGTCATTTTGGCTGGATGTGTAAAATCAAATCGGAGACGTTCTGCCGTGATGTTGCTCCCTTTCTGGGTTGCGTGTTTGCCGAGAACGTGCTGCAGGGCCGCGTGCAGGAGGTGGGTCGCGGTATGGTACTTAAGCGCCATTTCTCCATGGTCCGCCAAACCGCCCTTAAACTGGCCGGCTGCGGCGGTGCGCGAAAGTTCTTGATGCTTTTTCATCTCCTCTTGAAATGTAAGTTCGGCATTCTTAAAACTAATTTCATCAACCTCCAACCCTTTTTCTTTCGCTATCTCTTTTATCATTTCAAAGGGAAATCCATAGGTTTGGTACAAATCAAATACTGCGCTGCTCATTAACCAGCGAGTAAATAATTTGCCATCAGTGTATTCTTCCAATATTTCATTAAATTTTTCCAAACCTCTCTCTAGCGTGTTGCTGAATTTTGCTTCTTCTTGCTCAAACTGTTCTTTAACAAATTTCCTCTTTTCTTTGATTTCTTTATACACTTCACCGTACGTTTCCATAAAAGTAACTTCACTGCCCAGGTCAGCTGTAACATTGCCCGTTATACCCAGTATACGACCGTACCGTATGGCTCTCCTTAAAAGCCGTCTTACTACATACCCTTGCAAGGTATTTGACGGAACAACGCCGTCAGCAGCTATAAAAACAGCGGCCCGGATGTGGTCGGCCATAATACGCATTTCTTTTTTGTGGTCTTGGTATTTCTTGCCAGACATTTCTTCAATCTTCTCAATAATCGGCCAAAAGA
>CAZBWF010000049.1:0-5892 GCA_964495675.1 uncultured Gammaproteobacteria bacterium | reverse complement strand
CCGCTTCGATAATGCTAGCCGCTGTGTTGGCAGTTGCCACTTCCAATGAGCGGCGTTTGTCGACAGCCGCTCGACAGGTACTCCGTCTTTACCCGTATACTGTCGAGAGTCCTGCGGGCGCTGATTTCATGGCCGCCTTAATTGCGTGCAGTGAACTGCTGGACAGTCTCAAGGGCGAGCTGCCTAACGTGTCTGTGTACCATGTGATTACTCGATGGTTGCAGACCCTATCCCAGAATCTCCAGGAAGCTCTGATACTCAAGCTTCTTTTTCGAACCGATACCGGCGATATTGTTTTCGATGGCCGGATGGAAACTTTTATTGAGGAGCTTTTTGGGATAGAAGTCTGGGAAGCGCTATGCAAGAATGAAGACCCGTCTCGTTGGAAGAACACTATTGGTACTTCCGGTTTCAAATACCGCGGGGGACTGATAGACACTCCGGAGTACCAGCTTTTCCGCCGCGCTCTTAGTGGAACACCATTCAAAGAGCACGATTGCAACTGTGCGGAAGCAGTCGACAATTTAGTGTGGGGAGCTGATGTCCGTTTTGAGCACGCCGAGCACGCGTGGGATTACGCGGTCAATTTACTCTCCGGCGATGTAGTCACGGTCGTGACACACTTGCGTTCAGAATGGATGCAGGTGCGCCGGCGCGACGACGAATTCCTTGGTCAAGTGTTGGAGCGGATTGATGTGGCCCAGCATCCAAAGCTAGGGGACGTGGGCGCGGCCTGCAAATTTCGTTTCCCCTTGCCGAACTTGCAGGGCAGGCAGGTTTACGGCGAGCTGGACACCGAAGGGGAAATGACGTTGCGGAGCATTCCCGTGCTCACGCCGGCGGCGCGCACGGCCGTTAAAGCGGCCGTAGCGCAGACCTTGGTGGCCGTGTTGGTGCCGAGTCTGAAGGATACTCTGCCTCCCAAGCCGATACGCGGTGCGCGCACTTCGTATACCGGCGAGATTTGGGCCACGCGACCCGTGATTCACACCTTGGGCGAGATTGGTCGTGACCGCGGCATAGCTGATATCGAATCCGGCGGCACCAGAATTCACCCGGTGTATGCTGATGGGATTTTTCGCTGGCTGACCGACGAGGCGGTGACCAACCCATATCCGCTTTTCCACCGGGTCAAAGAGCGGGAAGGCAATGTCACCGAACCGTGCTTCCGGTTGTTCAAAGACGCCAAAGCCGAACTCTTGGCTCGGCGACTGGCACTGTCGGATGTTTTTGCGCGGCTCATTAAAGCGTATGCTCGTCCGTTGGCTATTTGGTGGGATGATGGCGGGCAGGTGTGTGTCAAAAAGATGAGTGCGCGGGCCCAGCGCAATTATCAGCGTCATCGGGATGATGGTTTCCGGGCGTTGGATTTTTCGCCGGTCAAAAAGACCTATCAATATCCCGATGGTCGGCGGGTCGTGGTTGATGTGCCGCGCACATTCATCCATGGCACATTCTACACCTTGCAGGAGGTGTTTGCGTTTGTTTTCGATTCGGGCCTGCGGGCTAAAGTGCAAACCATGTTCTCGGGCGACTATTCGACTCCCGAGATTCGCTAGAAGGAAAAAAGCCGTTCTTTGGCTTAACAAGCCGGACGCCACATCAAAGAGATGTGGCGTTTTTATTAATTTTACTACTCTTGCCAACTCCCTTTTTTTATGGTAGGATACCCATACTACTATTAATTCCAGCCACGGCTTGGATGAAGTACCCGATAGGCAGTGACGCAGTTTTCGAACCCTTTAGGTTTTGGCACTCTAATCGCACAATGGAACGTTTGCTCCATAAGCCCATCGTTTGGTAGAACGCTTGTAAAAAGCGCTTGTTTCTCCATCCAAATCCACCCGTGGCTTTGTAAGGTGGATATATGGAAATCGCCAGTATTATAGGAATCGTCGCGCTCGCGGGCGGTTTTTTTGTTGGCTACCTCGTGCGGAAAACAATGGCCGCTCGCTCTGTGAATTCCGCGGAGGCGCGAGCTGAATCAATCGTCAGCGAGGCAAAATCAAAAGAGAAGGAAATTCTCCTCGCGGCCAAAGACAAGGCGCTCTCCGTTATTGAGCAGGCAAAGCAAGAGGAGGAGCGCCGCAGGGCAGATTTCGCGCACGCGCAAACGCGGCTCGAAAAGCGCGAATCGCTCTTCGACCAAAAGCTTTTGGACCTCGAGAACAAGCATGCCAAGATTGCCGAGCAGGAGGCAAAGCTCGAGGCGGCGCGGCAGGAATTGGGCGCAATCCGCGAACAGCAGATGGCAAAACTCGAGAAGGTTGCCGGCCTCACCCAAGAGGAGGCAAAAAAGGTGCTCCTCGACAACATTGAAATGCGCAATCGCGATGAACTGCTCGCGCGCCTCCGGAAGCTCGACGACGTTGGAGCCGAGGAGTGGGATGAAAAAGCCCGCCAGCTTTTGTCGCTGGCTATGGAGCGCACGGCCTCAACCCACGCGGTTGAAACAACCACCACCACGCTCTCGCTCCCCTCGGACGAAATGAAGGGCCGTATCATCGGCAAAGAGGGCCGCAATATTAAGGCCTTGGAGCAGCTCACGGGCGTTGAAATTATTATTGATGAAACCCCGCAGACGCTCCTCATTTCCGGCTTCTCGCCCATTCGCCGGCATTTGGCTAAGCGCGCGCTTGACCGGCTTATGGTGGACGGAAGAATCCACCCGGGCAGAATTGAGGAGGCGGTTGAACAGGCAAAGAAAGAGCTGGCGCTCGACATGAAAAAATCCGGCGAAGAGGCGGCCTACGAGGCAGGCGTTGCCGGGCTGCACCCCAAGCTCGTTCAGATTCTTGGGCGCCTCAAGTACCGCACGAGCTATGGGCAGAACGTGCTTCAGCACTCGGTTGAGGTTGCTCACCTCTCGGTGCTTTTGGCTGAGGAGCTCGGGGCTAACATTGAGCTTGCGCGCAAGGGCGGATTGCTGCACGACATCGGCAAGGCCGTTGACCACGAGATTGAGGGCGGCCACCCGAAAATCGGTTACGACATCTGCAAAAAGTTCGGGCTCTCCGAGGAGGTGGCGAGCATCTCCCTCACGCATCATGACGACCATCCTGAACTCATTGAAGCTGTTATCGTGAAAGTTGCAGACGCGGTTTCCGGTGCCCGGCCCGGTGCCCGCAAGGATACGTATGAGAACTACCTTCAGCGCTTGGGCGAGCTTGAGGACTTGGCGAATGCTTTTGAAGGCGTGGAAAAATCCTATGCCATCCAGGCCGGCCGCGAGATTCGCGTATTCGTGACGCCCGCGCAGGTTGACGACTTCAAGGCGCACGAATTGGCGCGCGACATTGCGAACAAAATCGAGGCCGAGCTCAAGTACCCGGGTGAAATCAAGGTGAACGTCATCCGCGAAACCCGCGCCATTGAGTACGCCCGCTAGGGGTTGACCCAGCCCTTCGCGAAGGGCTGGGTTGACTTTTTGCCCAAAAAGAGTATACTGATTCTCTTGTTTTTAACACAGGAGGACAGTATGAAAACAAGCGTATTCATTGCCTTTTTGGGCCTGGTGCTAGGCCTTTCCCTGTTCTTGGCTCCATCAGCGGACGCCTTGGTGATGGTCAAGAATTACACCCGGTACAATGCCACATTTGAGGAGCCGGCGGAGTATCTTGGGTCCATTAAGCCCGCTGCTTCCGAAGAGCGGCCCCGCTTTACCGGTTGGAAATCAATATTCAACATTTTTGTTAAATAAAAATGAGACAAACCCCGCCTCTCGCGAGAGGCGGGGTTTTTGTTTGCCTTTTTATATGAAATGGAGTAATTTTATTTGAAGTCCAAAAACAGAGAGAAACAGGGTTGTCCTTTTCACAAGACAGAGAGGAGGCGTGCAATGCAGGGTTCATATCGTCAAGAAGTGATTGATCCCGGCGACGAGGTTTCCAAATTCGCGCGCGAGGTAAACGTCGCGAGCTACGACAACTGTCCGGCAGTCCGCGTATTGGACGGACGTGGCGGTTCGTTCCGTGGTTCGGTCGGGTGGGTGTGGCAGGATGGGATTCTTGCGCAGATGATGCGCGGTGATGCCGACGAGCCGGTCATGTGCGAGCTCGTGCAGAACGATTCAGCCGGAGGCAAGCCGCAGTTTTTTTCCCTCCTTGGAGAGGAGGACGCATTCGCCGAACTGGGTTGGGAAGTGATTGTCATGAATGCGGACGACATCGTCCGGTTCGGCGGGTTTCCAGCCCTCATGGTGAACGAGGTCTGCTTCAGGCGCGTGACGCGTGCGAACACGCATCTCGCCAAGGCAATGTTTCGGGGCTATGGCGCGGCTTTGAGCCGCGCCCGGCTCGTGAGCATCACCGGGGAAACGGCGATCATGAAGCACTCAATCACTGCATTCTGCGATGCAGGAACCGATGACCAACTCGTCCTCGCCTGGGGCGGTGCCTGCATCGGACTCGCGCACCGCGACTTGCAGATTGACGGCTCGCGTATCAAGCCCGGCATGCCAATCGTCGGATTTGGCGAGAAAGGGTACCGGTGCAATGGCGGAACCGCACTGACTACTTTACTGCTTTCCGTGTACGGGCCTGACGTCCCTTCCATCGTGCGCAATCCGGAAGCGCGCATTTTCCTTCGCAAGATATGCGTTCCGTCGGTGTGCTACACTCCGGCGGTGACGCGGCTCGTCGGATGGAATCCAGACGGGAGCCCGGGCACACCGCTCGTCCGCATCTACGGCATTGCGCACATCACGGGCGGCGGGGTCTGGAGCAAGCTCGCTGACCTTTTGCCCAAAGGCGTGGGCGCATATCTCGACGGCATGCCCGAGCCGCCGCAGGTGCTCCGTGAGGCGTACCGCATGTCGCAGGATACTCCGAAGCCGTTTTCCGAGTACGAGATGTACGATACGTTCCATGGCGGATGCGGCATGTTCGTTATCTGCCATTGGGATGATACGGACACGGTCATCCATTCGGCGCAGGCAGAGGGCATCCAAGCGGATGTGGTAGGCGAAACGACGAGGTCGAAGATCGGCACTATCGAAATCGAGTCGCGTTTCGAGGAGCCATGGGGCCTGCTTTCGTCTCGGCGTCCTGGCCAGGCCTCCAAATAGCCCCATACAGTAGAACCACACGTTGGGCCTTGCTCGTAGAAACGAGCAAGGCCCATTTTCTTTTTATCTTAAAAATGGTATAATGAATATATCTTTTATAAACTAATTTTTCTCCTATGCACGATGGCGAAAAATGCTCCTGCATGCACCACAATGTGGCGGGGTATGCGGTAGCGCTCATCGGCCTCGCGTTCCTCCTTAAGATGACTGGAACGCTCTCGGGCGAGTTCGTGGGTTGGGCCTGGCCTATTCTGCTCATTGTGGCGGGCGGCACCAAGGCCATGGGCCACAAGTGCAAGTGTTGCTAATTGCAGAAACCAAAACCACTCCGCCAAATCGCGGAGGGGTTTTGTCATATCCCCTATGGCGCGGCTATCGGGACTTGCACCCGAAATACCAGTGCCACAAACTGGTGTGTTACTCTTACACCATAGCCGCCCCGAAAGGGACATTACGTTATTATGAGCTTTTGGTTTGTTTGCGTATGAGCCGTCGGGCGTAGCTCCAATCTATCCCTAATTTTTTTCCTATTGCCCGGTACGTCAATCCTTGGTTTCGCAGTAACACAGTCTGCTTTCTCCTATGCTGCGCGAGCTTGTCTTTTTCGTCTATGTGTTTTAGCACCGGTTTCAGCCGTTTCAATACTTGTGCGACCATTCTCTTTTTTACGATAAGAAACGGATGAATCAGTTTCAAAAATCGGTACGCGTCTTCTTGTTTTGCAATGTAATATACCCAGCTTTCTTTCCAGCGCTCTTGTCTCTTTTTGGCTTTGAAAATGTACCCGGTACTCGTTAATGCCCGTATACTCTCGAGTACTGGCTTGC
>CAZBWF010000048.1:4319-6075 GCA_964495675.1 uncultured Gammaproteobacteria bacterium | reverse complement strand
CCTCTACGTGTACGACGCGGAAAACGACACAGAACGGCTGAACCGCATCAAAGGAATCGTGTCGAATGTGCCGTTCCTCACCCTGGTCGGGAGGTGGCTCAAGAGCAAGGTGCCCTCTCGCAACGCGGCCATGCAAAAACTGCGGAACGGGTGGCGCCGGACTCTCGAAGCGGCGGAACGCGCAAAGGACGCGGCCGTGGAGTACGTGGATGAACACGTGGCTCCGGCCGTGCACCGCGCTACGAACCAAGCCGTTGACCGCATGAACCGCGCCGGCGACTGGGCAGAACAGCGCGGCGGACTCTAAAACCGAAACCCAAACCAAGGGGTGCACGCAATGGGATCAATCATGCAAGACATCCGGCGGCTCGTTGCCGCATTCTTGCGGAACGACTTCCGGATAACGTGGTCAACCATCACAGGCAGGACCCGCAAATTCCTGGGGTCTGTGGCTCTGATGCTCGCCGGAATCCTCATCTGCATCACCGCGGCCGTGACCACCGGCAACCCGGCATGGTACCTGGCCTGCGCCGTCATCACGCTTGTGGGCTATGCCTACCAGGCGTGGTGCGTCGCCATCCCGGCAACGCTCGTCATTGCGAACTACGAGTTCGCACGAGTGGCAACCGGAGCGCTCCGGAAACTCCTCGTGGCGGCCAAGGTTCCTCCTGACAAGGTGAACCAGGCCATTGAAGATATCCGGACACGGTTCACCCAGATCATCAACCAGCCGGAGGGCGAATTTGGCGATATGCTCATGGCAATCGTCAACCAGTCGCTCCGCCTGTTGGAGATCCCCGGTGGCATCATCAGCATTACGGCAGAAGCCATGGAAGGTACTGTCGCCGAAATCGACAAAGCCATCCAGGCCCTGCCCGGCGGAATCAAACGGAAAGCCAAAGAACAGGCCGCGCCATTCCTGTACTTCTTCATGAACCTGGAGTGGCTCTCGGCAGTGTACTTTGCCTTTCTCGCGTTCTCGCCTGAAACCACCACCATTCTCCCGCATGCGGCAGTACTCATCTGCATCGGGCTCATCGCAGTGATGCTCCCGACGCGGAAAGAGCTGCCAAGCCACCTTTCCAAGTTCAGCAAATGGATGGTGGCCGCCACGCTCGCGAGCGTGGCGCTCCTGTACTGGCAGTATCTGGACCAGCCCTTCGGGGTTGCGCCGGAAACCTCGTGGATGCTCGCGCTTGCGGGCCTCGGCTGTTTCGCAATCTTCATGATGAACCTCTTTGGGGTCCGTCTGGGGATTTCGATCATGGGCCTCGCTGTTGCCGCGCTGTATGCGTTCGCGCAGGAGAACGCCGAACGCATACTGACGGACTTTCAGACAAAGGTCCGTCCCGGAGCGCGGTACTACACCGTGGCCCGGCATCCCGGAGCGCTCAAGCGCTACCCCGTGGATGAGATGGGCGACTCGCTGGAGACACGGAGTCGCACCACCTGGAGCAGCATCCGAAATCGCCAGCACTACTTCCGTCCCAAGCCGAACCCGGGGCCCAATGAAATGCTGGGAGCCGGCACCAAACTCCAGCGGCCCAGCAACTGGACCGTGGTCGGCAAGGACAACGTGCTGTACACCATATTCCTCCTCGTGGACGGCGATGACCTCGTTATTCCGGGGAGCGAGTTCTTCCTGCCGCTTGAGGACAAGTGGGTGCACGAAATGCCGCAAGATGTTGCTCCGCGCGTGGCCGTGTACTACAGCCACGAACTCGCGGGCAGGATTGACCCCCAGATCGGAAGAGCA
>CAZBWF010000048.1:0-4309 GCA_964495675.1 uncultured Gammaproteobacteria bacterium | reverse complement strand
CTCGGTGGGTGAACTACTCGCCCTTCACCTGGCACGGCTACTCGGTTCCACGGGGCATATTCCAGCACCCGCTGGCAGACCCCCAAACCGGAGAAGTGCCGGATGAGGTGAGCACGGTTCACGGCGGCACGTTCTTTGCGCCGCGGGGCACGGACCGACGGCACAATGCGATTGACTTCGCAACCGCCGGAAAGAGCTTGCCAGTGTACGCGTGCTTCGGCGGAGTTGTTGAGGAGGTGACCATACCGTCATCCGGAACCTATGGGAGCGTTATCATCAAGCACAATCCGCTCCCAGGGGTGGAGGATGAGCTCTGGACAGAGTATGGGCACCTGCGCCAAATCGAGCCCATAGCCGTCGGCGAGCGCGTTGACCGAGGAACGCTTCTCGGCTATGTGGGCGGCGGTCCGGGCGACCCCGGGCGCGGGAACGGCTCCACAGGCCGCCACCTGCACTTTGCCGTTTACCGGCAGGTGCCAGGAGGCAGGCGTCAGCCAGTTGACCCCCTGCCGTATCTGGATATGGCGGCCGAGAATTCGGTGACCCTCGCAGGCATCTCCGTGTACCCGCGAATCGTAAGCCCGGACGAAAACGGGGACTACCTCATCCCTCCGGATGCATGGGTTGTCGAGATCGCGGGCATCGCTTTGAACCCGGGCGATGACATCGAGATCGAGGTGCCATCTGGCACCATCTATCCAGATGACCAGTACGGCTCGCGAGCCAACCGCGAAACAGGCCCGCAAGGCCTGGATCCGAACTGGTTTCCGGAGCTCGAGAAATACGAGCTTCCGGTGCCCGGAGTTTGGCCGGCCGCGCTCGTGGCCGGGTTCGGAGGCCTCCAGCACGAGGTTGCCGGGGACCAACCCACGGTGCTCAAGGTTCCCTCAAACTACCGAGGAGCCCTGTACCTCGGCATCAACGAGCCGGTCCGATACAAAGAGAACAAGCGGACCGGTGCGTACGTGCCGACGCCGGAACTCGTGGCCAATAACACCGGCGAAGGTTTCCGAGTGCGCATCAACCACTACCCGGCTGCCGTGGACCCCCAGTACGTACAAGACAGGGAATAAACAAACATCGAATCGAAAGGAGGGAAAAACAGAAGTTAGTGTAGTTCATTGCAATTCACAACCAAAAGAGCGCATAAGCGCTCTCTCACTGTCCCGCCTTTCGAGGAAATAATCTCGGAGGCGGGATTTTTTTTATTTCCGCCGGCGGCTCCAATGTTCCCACTCCACCAAGAGCGGGGATGCCAAGAATATGGAGGAATACGTTCCGGCAACCACGCCCACCATGAGCGTGAGGATAAAGTACTTGATGGATTCCCCGCCAAAGAAAAACACAGCGAGCAGAACCAGGAGCGTGGTGAACGCCGTATTGATGGAACGGGTGACGGTTTCGTTCACGCTCACGTTCACAATCTCCTCAAAGTCCCCGTGGTGCCGGCTCTTTGCCAGATTTTCGCGCGTCCTGTCGAACACCACAATGGTGTCGTTTACCGAATAGCCGAGAATGGTGAGGAGCGCCGTCACAAACAAAATATCAACCTCAACACCAAGTACCCTGCCGAGCACCGCGAACACACCCACCGGAATCATGACATCGTGCGCCAGCGCAATAATGGCAGTAATGCCGTATTTCCAAGATGAAACCGGCTCCGAGACCTTTCGAAAGGCCCATGCAATGTACAAGATAATAGCAATGAGCACCGCGATCATTGCTTCAACGGATTTTTCCCGAAGTTCTTTTCCAATGGTTGGCCCGATTGATTCGAACCGGTCCTCGGCAACCACTTCCTCGCCGATGGTAGCGGTGCCGGATTCTGCAACCGGCTCAAGCTGAATATCGACCGGGTTGCCCTGGCCATCGGTTGCCTGAATACTGCCGACACTCGGGGTTGCATCCTCGTGCAGCGCCTCCGCGGTCCCGTCGGCCGATTCAGGAGCAAGCTCGGTTCGAAGGACGGTAAGAATTTTTTGATGCTCTTCTTCGGTAACACTACGAAACCGCAGGAGGAACCCTTGGGTGCCGGTTGATTGCGCCTGCACCGAATCGAGTACCTTCTCCTCGCCTGCAGTCAGCATGGATTGAATCTCCGCAACATTTGTTGCAACGTCATTTCGTACCGTAATTTCCAAAAGCGAGCCGCCGGTAAAATCAATGCCAAGCTTGAGCCCAAACATCGCGAGCGCCGCAATACTTGCTCCGACAATAAGGCCGGAAGTTATGAAATAGATTTTACGGTGTTTGATGATTTGCATACTATGCCCCCCAAAGCCACTTTTTGCCTCTCGCCCACTCGCTCCGGCCCGCGATTTCGATTAGCACGCGCGTCACGATAATGGCGCTGAACATGGAAACGAAAACGCCGAGCGCGAGCGTAATGGCAAATCCTTTGATAACGCTGGTGCCGAACCATGCGAGAATCAGGCAGGTGATGAGCGTAGAAACGTTCGAATCGCGGATGGAACTCCACGCGCGGGAGAACCCTTCTGAAACCGCGTTGGCAAAGGGCTGTCCGCGCCGCAGTTCTTCTTTCATGCGCTCGAAAATGAGCACATTGGCATCAACCGCCATGCCGATGGAGAGCAAAAACCCCGCAATGCCGGCAAGCGTCAAGGTGATGGGCATGAGCTTAAAGAGCGAAAACACGATGCTGGCGTAGAGCACCAGCGCAAGAACCGAGAGCAAGCCCGAAACGCGGTAGATGACGAGCATAAAAAGCGCCACCAGAGCAAAACCGATTAAGCCCGCCATAACGCTCTTTTCAATGGATGCCGCCCCAAGCGTGGGACCCACGGTCTGCTGGCCGATGAGGTTGATGGGAATGGGGAGCGCGCCCGCGTTCAAGCGCTCCACGAGCTCGCGCGCCTCCGGAATGGTAAAGTTGCCGGTGATGACTGCCTGTCCGCCCGTAATTTTTTGCTGAACAACCGGCGCGGAAATGAGAGCGCCATCAAGAAAAATGGCAATGCGCTTGCCCACGTTCTTGCTGGTGATGTCCGAAAAGAGCGCATCCCCTTCTTCGTTAAAGATGATGCCCACGGTCGGAGAGCCCGAGAGTTGGTCGAACTGCACCTCGCTCTTCACGAGCTGTTTGCCGCCCAAGCCGGTCGGCGCCCACGGTTCGTATTCAGGCGTATCGCCCTCAAGCGGCTGTGTACGGAACAGAATATGGCGGCCGCGCACCTCCTCAACCGGCTCGCCTGTGGCGCTGTCGTTTTGCGTCCGGGATTCAACCCGTTGGATAATGTGGTAACCGAACTGGGTTTCAACCGGTTCAGTGGTCATTTCCCCATTTGCCGCGAGCTCATCGAAAAGCACGGCGGAAAATTCCGGAACAAACAAGTTGTGGGGGGCAAACCCCAAATCGCCGCCGTTAGCCGCGGTTCCCGGGTCTTCGGAAAGTTCAATAGCCACCTCGGCAAAATTCTGACCCTGCGAATCCACAATGCGCTTGATGGTTTCTTCGGCTTTCTTAAATTGCTCTTGATTATGCTTCTCCCTCGCCGTGCGCTCCGCATCGGAAAGCGGTGTTGGTTCCGGCGCAACTGCCTCGGTCTTGAATTCAAGCAAGGGCGTCTCGCCGATTTGGCGGATGGCCTCGTTTACGTCGAACACGCCCGCCAACTCAACAATAATGCGGAATTCGTCTCCGGAAAGCGCGGTTTGCACCACGGGTTCAGACACGCCCAAGGCGTTCACTCGCCGCTCAATAACATCGCGTACGCCCGCGAGCGCGGATTCGGCCTCATCGCGCGAAACCTGCGAGGTGTCAGCCGCGTACAAAAGGTGCGCTCCGCCCTGCAAATCGAGCCCTAAATGCGTGCGGAACCTGCTGAACCACAATGAGGCCGGCATCCATTTTGGGGGAGTCGGCGCAAAAATAGCCCCGGCAACGTACGCCAGGACCAGAATGAGGAAAAACAGTATCCACACCTGCTTTCGTGTTCCAGTCATGCTTCGTATACTACCAAACTAACTCAATTTTGCAAGGGAAACCCGGCCTCTGCAAGCAATCGTCGAGTGAGTGTCTTAGGCAAACCGATGATGGTCTCAAGCTCGCCCCTCACCTCCCGGACGCAGGAAGCAAAGGGCTCTTTTTGAATTGCCCAACCGCCGGCGTGGCCCAGTGTGGCGCCGCTCTCCACAAAATCGCGGATGAGGTGCCGCGGCACAGGGTTAAAGACAACCGTGGCTTCGGCAACTCCCTCGTGCCACTCCCCGCTTTGAGTGTTCACCACCGCCACGCCGGTGTACGTGGTCTGCGGAATCCCGCTTGAAATTTCTTCCAAAAATCGGTACG
>CAZBWF010000047.1:0-6108 GCA_964495675.1 uncultured Gammaproteobacteria bacterium | reverse complement strand
CGCGATCGAGCGATGTTTCGCGCAGAATGTCACCCACGCGCGGCGCGGTCTTGAGACCCAAAATTTTCACTGGCGTCGATGGCGTTGCGCGGGAAACCGAATCGCCCCGCCAATTCTTGAGCGCGCGGATTCTGCCGTAGGTCTCCCCGATCGCTACCTCGGCACCTACCTTGAGCGTTCCGGAAGTCACGAGCACGGTTGCAACGGCGCCCTCGCCCGGATCAATGTGTGATTCAATGATAACGCCGGATGCGTCGCCGTTCGGATTCGCAGTAAATTTCTCCAAGTCGGCGACCAAGAGCACCATGTCTAAAAGTTCCGAAATATTCTGCTTTTTCTTTGCCGAAATCAGAACCGTAATGGTCTTGCCGCCCCAGTCCTCGGGAGCCAGATTCACCTCGGCAAGCTCCTTTTTGACGCGGTCAACGTCCGCATCTCCCTTGTCAATCTTGTTAATGGCAACCACAAACGGCAGTCCCGCTGTCTGAATGACATTGATGGATTCGAGGGTCTGGGGCTTGAGCCCGTCGTCCGCCGCAACCACGAGGATGGCGATATCAGCCACCTGGCCGCCGCGCTCGCGCATGGCGGCAAACGCCTCGTGTCCGGGGGTGTCGAGGAACGTGATGGTGCGCCCTTTTTCCTCGGCCTGATACGCGCCGATATGCTGGGTAATGCCGCCTGATTCCCCGGCGGCGACGTTGGTTTCGCGGATGGCATCCAAGAGGGTGGTCTTGCCGTGGTCAACGTGACCCATCACAACCACCACAGGCGGACGCAGCACGGCATCCTTGTCCTGCGCAATCTCCTGCTTCAGCGCTTTAAGGTCGCGGGTAGTGCCGGCTTCGCGCGCGGTTGCGGCACTCGCGGCTTCGTGCTCGACGCGGAAACCGTAGTCCTGGGCCACAATGCTCGCCGTTTCAAAATCAATCTGTTGGTTGAGAGAAGCCATGATGCCGTTCTTCATGAGATACCCGATGAGGTGGGCAACAGGCGTGGCAAGTTTTGCGGCCAAATCACTCACCGTAATGCGCGCGCCCATGTGGATGGTTGCGGCGTCCGCCTCGAACTTCTTTTTTGCCTCGGAGCGCTCGAGGGACTGGCGCATCTTGGCGCGGAGCCGCTCGGTGCGCAAATACTCCCCCCACGCGCGCTTAATCCGTTCCGCAATCACGTTGTCAACTTTAATGGCGCGGCCCCCAATGTCAAAACCGAGCTCCGGGAGTTTTGCCAAGAGCTCTTCGCGGGTGGTCTTCAGTTGTCGTGCCAGTTCCGTTACGTTCATAATTTAAACTACTGCAGTATATAATAAAAATATCGTTTAGTCAATTTTCAACAAAATCATGATTGACAGCAAGGTAGCGCTCCACTATGATTACCGACTAAACCAACCGTATGCCGCTCGAACCCGTACAGCAAATACTCACCCACCTTGGCACCAAGCGCCACATCCTCATTACCACCAGAGCCAACCCGAACGGCGATGCCGTCGCGAGCGCTCTGGCTTTTTATTTGGCGCTCAAAAAAATGGGCAAGCGCGCAGACGTCGTCATAAGCAATGCGAACGCCGCAGCTTCGATGTTCAATTTTCTCCCGGGCGCAAGCGCCATCGCGCATGCTCTGCCGCGCCACCGCACTCTCACCCTCGAATTTCCGATTGAAAGCGGCGCGATACGCTCGCTCACGTACCGCGCCAGAGAAGGGAAACTCCTGGTAACCGTAGCGCCCGAAGGTGAAGCGGGCATCCAGCTCGGCAGTCCGACGGTGCGGCGCGCAACGTACCCCTACGATGCGGTAGCGGTCGTTGATACGGCGGATCTTGAATCCCTCGGCGCACTCTACGACGAACACACCGAATTCTTTTACCACGCGCCCATCATCAACATCGACCACCAGGCCGACAACGAGCACTTTGGGGAATTGAATCTCGTGGAGCTTACTGCCGCTTCGACCACCGAAGTGCTGTTCTCGGTCATTGAACATTGGGATAAATCGCTCATGGATGCGGATATCGCCACCTGCCTCTTGGCCGGCATTATTCTCGAGAGCAAGAGCTTCCAGTCGCCTGCGCTCACCCCTCGAACGCTCACCATTGCCTCTGAGCTTGTGAGCGCCGGAGCGCGGCGAGCGCTCATTGTGGAGCGGCTCTTCGGCCCCAAGCCCGTTGAAACGCTCCAGCTCTGGGGCCGGACGCTCGCGCGCCTCAAAACCGACCCCGAGCGGGGCGTGGTGTGGTCCTCGCTCGAAGCGGATGATGTGGCTGGCATCGAAAACGCAACCGAAAAACTCGCGAGCGTCATTGAGCACCTGCTCACGCACGTGCGCGAGGCGCGCCTCGTTATCCTCACCTGTCCGCGCGAGGATGCCCTCCACGTCATCGTCCACGTGCACAATCCGCTCCTCGATTTGCGCCAAGCGCTCTCGTTTTGGGGCGCATACGGAACCCGGGAGCTGGTAACGTTCTACCTGCACGACACGAAAACCGCCGAAGCGGTGCAAGTAATTGTAGATGCGGTGGCTGGCTCGTGGCCCGAGGAGAAGCAGTTGCCAAAATTTTAAAACACCCCTCCTCTCGCGAGAGGAGGGGTGTTTTAAAATGGTAGGCCCGGGTGGATTCGAACCACCGACGGCCACCTTATAAGAGTGGTGCTCTAACCGCTGAGCTACGGGCCTTTGCCCTTTATCTATACCGCAAAATGTGGTAAAAATCAATCGAACAACATGCAACCACATTTCCCTAAGATAACCGCATTTCCGGTACTCGCCGAACTTGCGAACGAATTTAACAGCGCCAACGTCTACCTCGTGGGCGGGGCCGTGCGGGATATCCTGCTCGGGAAAAAAGTGACAGACATCGACATTGTCGTCCAGGGCGTTTCCGCTGATTTACTGGAGGAGTTCCTCGCAACGCGCGGGCGCGTGGTGCTCGCGGGGAAAAACTTCGGCGTGTGGAAATTCCATGAAATCGGCAGGCCAAAAGATGAAGTGTACGACATTGCGCTTCCGCGCACCGAATTCTCGCTCCACCGGCTGGGTGCTTACCGCGATTTCTCGGTGCAAACAGATCCAATGCTCCCGATAGAAGAAGACCTCGGCCGGCGGGATTTTACGGTCAACGCCATGGCATGGAACCTCGCAAAGAGCGAGCTCATTGATCCGCACGGCGGGCAAGACGATCTTGCCCGCGAGCTCATCCGAACCGTTGGCGCGCCTGCGGAACGATTCCAGGAGGACTATTCGCGGCTCCTGCGCACGCTCCGCTTTAGTTTGCAGCTCGATTTTGCCATTGAAAAACAAACGCTCGAAACGGCGCGAGCTATGATGGCGAACGTGAACAACGAACTCCAAGGACGGCGGGTGCTGCCGTACGAGGTGGTGGCCGAAGAATTCCTCAAATCGTTTCTCGCAAACCCTGCTGGCGCGCTCGTGCTCTGGGAGAGCACCGGGGCAACGGCCGAGCTTGTTCCGGAGCTATTGCGAATGCGCGAGTGTCCGCAACCGGAAAACTGGCACACCGAGGGCGATGTATGGAAGCACACCCTGCTCGCGCTCAAAGCGCTCTCCTCTGAAGAGTTCAAGCGCGCATTTCCCTCCAGAGCCGACATTGAGCTCATTGTAGCGGTGCTGTTTCACGACATTGGCAAACCCTACACTCTCAAAACCCCGGAGCGAGATGGGGTCGACAGAATCAGGTTCGATGGGCACGATCAGGTTGGCGCAAAGATTGCCGAAACCGTGCTGAATCGTCTCCGCGTCTCCTCGCCGCCGGATATCAGCGTCAAGCCCGAACGGGTTGCATGGCTCGTGCGCTACCACATGGTGGCGGTCCACGGAGAAGTTGGACTCATGCGCCCGGTAACCTTTGAACGGTACTTTTTCAACGCCCGCGAACCGTCACAAAATCTCGTGAAGCTTTTGTTCGCGGACGGGCTCGCAACCGTCAACCAAGAGGGCAAGCCGCTCATAGATCGATACGAAAAGGTAATGACCCGGATTGCAGCAATCAAAAAAGCGACCGGCAGCCACGGCACGAAGCTCGCCAAACCTTTGCTCACGGGCCAAGATGTACTGCACGTGCTCAAGGCAGAGCCCGGGCCGCGGGTTGGGGAGATTTTAGAACTCGTCCGCCAAAAACAACTGACCGGCGAACTGACATCGCGCACGGCGGCTTTGGAATTTTTAGCTACCGTGCGCTAACCGCATGCCCTTTGCTCTTATTGATGAAAAGCCAGAATACCTGGTCGTCGAAAAACCGGCCGGACTCTTGGTGCACCGAGCCCCAGGCAAAACCGAAACCACGCTTGCGGACGAATTGGCGGAGCGCTTCCCTGCGCTCCTGGGCGTTGGCGAATCGCCGGAACGACCCGGCATGGTGCACCGGCTTGACCGCGACGTGTCCGGATTGATGGTTATCGCAAAAACGGAGCCCATGTTTCTGGAATTGAAGCGCCAGTTTAAAAACAGGGAAATAAAAAAAGAGTACACGGCCTTGGTGCATGGCGTACTCACTCCCAGCCAAGAGCACGGCATTATTGACCGCCCCATTGGCCGCTCGCTCACCGGACGCGGGCGCATGGCCGCCTACAGCCAGGAGCAAGAAAAGAGCCGAGAAGCAAAAACCGAATACTGGGTGAGCGAGCGGCTTCGCCACCACACGCTTTTGCGCGTACAAATCCATACCGGCCGCTCGCACCAAATTCGGGTGCACCTCTTTTCGCTCGGCTACCCCATTGTGGGCGACACGCTCTACAAACAAAAACGAATAAAGCCAGCGAGGATTGAAAGAATATTTTTACACGCAAGCGTGTTGGGATTTAAAGATTTGGATGGGGGCTATCATGAGTACGAATCGAAACTTCCAGAGGAATTACAAAATTTTTTAACAACTCTTACATAATATGCCTCACGCCACCACTATCATTGTTATTGCCGGTCCGACCGGCAGCGGCGAAAGTACGGTCACGAAAGAGATTATCGCACGGCATCCCAACTTTGTGCGGCTCGTAACCGCAACCAGCCGCCCCAAGCGCCTAAATGAAAAGCAGGGCGTGGACTATCACTTTTTCACGGAAAAAAAATTCAAGGACGAAATCGAAAAAGGGAATATTCTTGAGTACCAAAACAACCGCAGCAACAACGTATACTATGGCAGCTACAAACCTGATCTGAATAAAAAGATCGCCGCTGGGCATGTGGTTATTGTGAACACAGATATCGTAGGCGCGCGCTTCTATAAGGAGCACTACAACGCAATCACCATTTTCATTGCGCCCGAATCTTTAGATGAAATCCGGACGCGCCTGCTCTCGCGTGAGCCCGACATGGATCCCGAAAAACTTGAGGCGCGTATGGCCTACGCGAAACGCGAACTGGAAGAAGAATCTCCGTTCTACGACTACAAGGTGGTGAACCGTCAAAACAAACTTAATGACGCCATTGTTGAAGTGGAAAATATTTTGAGAAAAGAAGGTTTGATTGACAAAATAAACTGATTCGGCTAGTATCCACCTAGTATGCCTATCAAAAAATCAGCGTTCAAAGAGCTTCGGAAAGCAAAGCGGCGCACTGCGGCAAATGCCATCCAACGGAAGCAACTCAAGGACGCCGTCAAAAAATTCGGCAAATCCATCGCTAAAGGAGAGCGGGACGCGGCAGCCAAACTTGCCGCCGAATCCATAAAGCTTTTGGACCGAGCCGCAAAAAAGCGCCGCATCCATCCGAACAAAGCGGCCCGCAAGAAATCACGGCTCTTGAAAGCGCTGCGGTCCGCCTCTACCTCACCATAGAATCAACCAGCACGGTAAACAGAAGCTTAGGCTCGCCTTTGCCGCTTTTGAGGGCGTTATCAAGCCGCGCGAGAGCGCGGTACAAAAGCGCAAGTCGGCTCGGGGAAAACGCGCGCGCTTGAGCGCGCGTCTTTTTTACCACAAAGGGATTCAACTTCAACTCGCGAGCCAATTCCGCATCCGTGCCCAAAGCGCCCGAGAGCGCAACTAAAAGCCGCAGCTGGCGCGCCAGCATGGAAACCAAATACAACGGCTCGCTGCCGGCCGCAAACTCGCGCTCAAGCGCGGCGAGCGCGCGCGGCCGGTCTCCTTCGGCGACCGC
>CAZBWF010000046.1:1311-6249 GCA_964495675.1 uncultured Gammaproteobacteria bacterium | reverse complement strand
GAATGGCTGGGGTTGCGACGAGCACATCAAAATCATTGCTGGACGCGCTAACTTTACAATTTTTGAGCTCCTGCGTCAATACCGCGAGAATGCTCCGTACGGACACTCCTTTTTCCGATTCCTCGCGCAGGGCAATGACTACAGTTTTTTTATTTCGCCCGAGCACATCTTTAATTGCATCAAGTGTTTGGCCGCCGATAATGGAAAAATCTTTTCGGTGCATTTCATTTTTCATGTCAACCAACGCCACGGATATGCCGCCGCGGCGCGCCAGCGGAAGGTGCGCTTGCGCGTGTCCTTTTTCCCCCAAGATGGGCGACGATGAAGCGTAGAAGATCTCTGGTGCGGTGCTCTCCGCAAGCCATGCACCCACGATGCGGCTGTCGTACCTCGGGTGTTGGTCGTACTGCTTAAAATCATCGCTCGCGCTGTCAAAAAAGATGATGCGGCTTTTGCTTTGAATCGGCAAAAATACGCCTTGGCGCGTTGAGAGGATACTGCGCGCCCGGCCGGAAAGGATTTTTTGGTACTCGCTCCAGAGCGCATTTTTACTCAAACTACTGTGCACAACGGCAAGCTTGTCTGAATACTTTTTTTGCACACTCCCTGCGATTGCTAAAATCATCTCAATGGTTGGTATGAGGACGAGCAATTGGCGTGCGCTGTCGTGCCGCATGAGATAGTGGAGCAACCAGACAAATGACGAGACATCTTCAATATGGACCAACTGCGGCCCCTCACCCTTGCTCTTTCCCAAGGGAGAGGGAAGGATAGCTTCCGCCACTTGTTTTAGTTTTGGCAGTTGAGAGAGGGATACTGAAAAGGGAATGTGCGGATACGCGGGTGGAGTAATCGGCACTGTCCGGGCGGGCCGTTCCGGTACTATCATTCGGGCGACGCTCCCGGGAGCCACAAAGTAATACTCACTGAACCTTCTAATGAGGTGGAGCTGTGATGGCGTCAACACGGGCGTATCCTCGATGAGAGCACCAATGGGCCGCGCGCGGAATCGCGCTGATTCTTGGCTCTTTGCCAAAGACAAAACAACCCCGGGAACTTTTTTGGAGCGCCACGGGATATTCACGAGGTGCCCGGGCTTGATGCGCGATTGCAGTTCTGCAGGCACGAAGTAGTCAAAAACATCAGCCGAAGAAGGCAGACGCACCAAAGGTGTGATGCGCGCAAACATGTTAAAAGCCAAATCGGGCAACCATCATGCCGAGGCCGTGCGCCCGCTCGTAGCTCAACACTTGGGGTTGGGTGCGCATGCCGGAGAGCAGGCCTAAAAGGATAGCCAGAGGCCTAAAACCGCACACGCGAAGCGCGTCAGCTTCAGTAGCGTTATAGTCAGCGAGAGTGTTCTTTTCATGCTGGGTAATGTGGTTGATGAACGTTTCGTCATAAGCGCGCGCCGCGCGTTCGTTGGCGCTTTTTCCGCGCGCGAGATCCCCGAGTGAAATAACCGCAATGTTCGCGCTTGCCGCTTCCACAACATTCCGCAATCCCGCGCCGAAGGACGCAAGTTCGGAAACAGGAGCGAGCCGGTAGGAGATGGGCAAAAAGCGGTAGCGTTTTTTGGGGTGGTCGAGGTGAAGCGCCGCGAGGCCTGAAGCTGAATCCATGTGCACCCAAGTCGCGGTTTGCAGGGGATATTCGCTGGCGAGGGAATGTTGGATAAGCGAGGCGATCCGCGGCTCTCCAAGGGCCTCGGCGCGGGTAGCAAAATCGCCGAATGCTCCAAAGCCCACTTCAAAGCGGGGAGCGAATTGCATCAGGTAGTGCGTGCCATCACCTTCGCCGTGCGGGGTGAGGGTGATGATGGCTTCGATGTTCCTGCTGTAGAGATCCGAAGCGATTTCCGCGATCGCTCCCCGCACGCGCTTAAGCACTCGCGAGCGCGCCGGGCCGATGGCGGGCACGAGGATGGGGGAATGAGGTAGGTGTGCGGCGTAGGATAACATAATATAAATCCAAATGCCAAAATCCAAAGTTCAAATGAATGCCAAATGATTAAATGTCGAAATGCGCTTTGTCATTAGGATTTTGGCATTTATTTGAGCTTTGAAATTTGGATTTATTTAGAACTGTGTATTCTCTCCCAACACATCTTCTCCGCCGTCAGATAGAATCAGATCCAAAGGTTCGCCCAGAGGGTGCAGTTCGATCACTTTTCCCGGAACCTCAACAATATCCTTCCACCGGTACCCGAGTTTTTCGAACACTTCTTCGGATACCACGGGTCGGCGGAGGCCATCCGCAATCACGTACACCGCCGGAGAGCCGGGGGCGGTGACAATGGTCCCGTCGGCAAGGGCGAGCCGCCCGGCGTCAGCGTAGCGGGCCAGCTCATCCGGGTGGACCGGCGTGGGTTTTCTGCTTTTGAAGTTGACGCTCATGATGGAGCGGTCTATGATGCCCTGTTTTTTACCGTCCTGCACAAAGAACACGGCTCCGGTCTTTGTATCCTGCAAGAGCCCGCCCGTGGGGTAGGCCGAGGCTATGGTTATCTTTTCGCCTTCGGTATAACTTTTGATATCCTCTTTGGTAACTTGCACAATTTCCTCGGGGTTGAACCCAATGGTGCGGAACACTTCCTGCGAGGCAATGCCGCGGATGGTGTCGTCAACCAAAAGGTATACCGTGCCCCACGGCGCGCGCAGAAGCGAGTAGTTGGCGAACTTTATGGGCGCGCCCACTTCATATTTTTCAAGTTCGTTCTTGCTCACTTGAATGATGCGGTTTGGGTCAAAGCGGGAGTAGAGCGCGCTCCGCGTGGCAAAGGGCCGGCGCTTGCCGTTTTGGAGAAACCACACGCCGGCCTGCCCGGCCTCCTGCAGGAGCGTTCCATCCGGGTATTCCCGTACAAAGTAGCGCTGCCAGATTTTCCAAAAATTAAAATTCGCTCCAATCCGGCCGCCGCCGCGGTAGGGGTTGTACGTGTAGAGCACGGCTGTGGCATTGTTGACGGGCGTTATTTCGTAGCCATCCAGCGTCTGCTTGGCGCGTCCCGGCCCCCAGCCCGTAAGCGTGCGTCCAAGCGAGCCAAGATCGCGGAGGTAGTTGACGCGCACTTTTTCCGCAAACAGAGAAACCTGGTTGTAAAACCCGCGGAAGGTTGCAAGCGAAGGATCTGATTTTGAGCAGGAATCGCACACGCCAAATCCGGTTGCCCAATCGAGCTGATCCTGGCTGGGTGAGGCATCCGTAATCAAGCTCTGCTCTTTTTGGAGCATGGCCAAAATCACCTTAGGGCTGATGCCGTAGAGTTGCGCTTCATCGTAGATAATCTGGCTGGCAGTTTTCCGCACGCCCACAACCACCTCCGTGAATTTAGCCAGAAAACTTCCTTTTGATTCCAAAAACCGCTGAATGGCGTCCTGCGAGAGCGAGGTTTGGTCCTCGAGTTCAGCGTCCGAGAGTATGTAGTTCGGATTAAAATCAGCGGCAAACGCATCGGCAAATGGTGCGGCGACGAATGAGAGGATGAGGATAACGGTGAGCAGTCGTTGCATAGGGGTATTGTAGCATAAAATAAAAAAAGCGGGCCATATGCTCCGTTCAAAAGCAACTAGTGTTGCTGTGGATACCGTGCTATACTTTTCCCATGAAATCGGTTAATATCCTCGGAGTCGAGGTTTCGGATGTGAGCCGTGCCGAGGCGCTCGGACGGGTCCAGAACGCGCTCTCAAGCCAGTTTCAGCACTACATCGTTACCCCCAATCCGGAAATTGTGCTGGCCGCAACACAGGATGGAACATTGCGCTCCATTCTGAACCACGCGGATCTCTCACTCCCGGACGGATTCGGCCTTAAGATTGCGGCACGGATTCTCGGCGTAGGGCTTCGGAACCGCATTACGGGCGCTGATTTCATGGAACTGATTGTGGCTCTTGCCGAATCAGAACGCTGGCCTCTGTTTTTGCTCGGCGGAGCCAATGCCAAAATTGCCGAGCGCGCGGCATGGCGCCTCCGTTACCAATATCGCAACGCTTTGATTGCGGGATATGCCTCGGGCGGCGAGGTAGCGTTCAAAGACGGCAAGTGGATTGCGAGCGAAGCAGACGTCATTCAAAAAATAAACCGCTCCGGCGCTTCCATTCTCTTTGTGGGATTTGGCGCGCCTAAGCAGGAGAAGTGGATTTTTTCCAATTTGGACAAGCTCCCCACTGTGCGGATTGCCATGACCATAGGCGGCGCTATTGATTTCTGGGCAGGGGTGCGTCGCCGCGCGCCTCGATTCGTGCGGGGACTAGGCCTTGAATGGCTCTGGCGCCTTATTCTCGAGCCAAAGCGCTCCGGCAGGATTTGGAACGCGACAGCCGTGTTTCTCTGGACTGCTCTGCGCTGGCGCATCCGCATGGCGTTTGCATATCGCGAAAACGTGGCCGCCTGCATTCTGAATAAGAAAGATGAAGTGCTTGTTGTGCGCCGTGCGCGGGAGCGCGAAGAGCACTGGCAGATGCCGCAAGGCGGTGCAGACGAAGGCGAAACATTGCAGGACGCGGTAGTGCGGGAAGTGGGCGAAGAGGTCGGAACGCGCTCCCTTGCAATCATTGGTGCACATCCCAAAACTTACCGCTACGACTGGCCCGAGTGGCACCGATTGAACGGCGGATATCGCGGCCAGACCCAGACGCTTTTTTATCTGCGGTATACGGGCAGCGGGAAAGATATTAAGCTCGACCAGCACGAACTTAACGACTTCCGCTGGGTGCCGATGAATAAACTTGTCACAAGCGTTCATGAAAATCGGCAGGCATTGGCAAGAATGGCAGTTGAAGGATACAACTATGTCAATCAGAGTTAGATTTGCACCATCACCAACCGGCGCTCCGCACGTGGGCAACATCCGCACCGCGCTGTTTGCATGGCTTTTCAGCCGACATGAAAAAGGCGCCTTTATCCTGCGCATCGAGGATACGGACCGCGAGCGTATTG
>CAZBWF010000046.1:0-1211 GCA_964495675.1 uncultured Gammaproteobacteria bacterium | reverse complement strand
CATGAAAAAGGCGCCTTTATCCTGCGCATCGAGGATACGGACCGCGAGCGTATTGTTCCTGGGAGCATTGAGGCCATTCTTGAATCGCTCGAATGGCTGGGTTTGGATATTGATGAGGGGATAGTAAGGAATAAGGAAAAAGGAATAAGTAACAAGGGAAAATATGGGCCGTATATTCAGTCAGAACGGCTTGGCATCTACAAAAAACACGCGGAAGAGTTAGTGAAGAAAGGGCATGCGTACCACTGTTTTTGCAGTGAGGAACGGTTGGCAAAGTTGAGAAAAGAACAAGAAGAGGCCAAAAGGCCGCCGCGCTACGACGGGCACTGCCTGGATTTGTCCGCCGATGAGGTGAAGAAAAAAATCGCCGCAAACGATCCATGCGTCATCCGCATGAAAGTTTCGGAGAGCGGACAGACGGTTTTTACGGATGCGGTAAAAGGCAAGGTGAGTTTTGAGAACAAAACCATAGATCACCAAGTGCTCCTGAAATCCGATGGATTCCCGACCTACCACCTCGCGTCCGTGGTGGATGATCATCTGATGAAAATCTCGCATGTCATCCGCGCGGATGAATGGCTCCCCTCCACGCCAAAGCACGTTTTGCTCTACCGCTATTTCGGGTGGGATGAACCCGCATGGGTGCATCTGCCCATTATTCTCGGAAAAGACAAATCAAAACTTTCCAAACGGCATGGCGATGTTTCGATTTTAGAATACAGAAAAGATTACCTGCCGGATGCGATGGTGAACTATTTGGCGCTGCTTGGCTGGAATCCCAAAACAGAGCAGGAAATTTTTACGCGTGAGGAACTTATTCAGGAGTTTGCGCTGGAAAAAATCAACAAAAACAATCCGATTTTTGACGTTGAGAAACTAAACTGGATGAACAGCCAATATATTAAAAAGATGAGCACGGATGACTTAGCCGTCATCCTGAGCGAAGTCCCGCGAAGCGGGACAAAGTCGAAGGATCTCGTGGGGGATCCGCACCAGACCCCTCGACAAGCTCGGGGTGACGCATATAAGAAAATCATCAAGCTTGCCCAAGAACGAATGGAGAAGCTCTCTGATTTCGAATCCATCACCGAATTTCTGTACAAAGACAAGCTGGAATACGAGCCGGAGATTCTCATCTCCAAAAAATCAGATGTACATCAAACCCTTACGATGCTTAATGCGGCGCTCGACGTGATTGAAGACATTAAAGC
>CAZBWF010000045.1:6036-6262 GCA_964495675.1 uncultured Gammaproteobacteria bacterium | reverse complement strand
TTAGCCAATTGGCCCAAAGGGTTTATTTCGGGAGGGTATTATTTTAATAAACCCACACCCAGCCCTTTACTCCAGATAGTTTTCGGAAAATTTTTGTTCCTTTCATTCCAACGTCATTATTTGGAGGGTACATGAACAACAACAGGTTGCGGTACACGACGGACTTGCACTACTTTTCCGTCGGGTTTCTGGCGGTGGCGCTGCTTCTCCTTCTCGGAGTCCTTTG
>CAZBWF010000045.1:0-5987 GCA_964495675.1 uncultured Gammaproteobacteria bacterium | reverse complement strand
CGGGCGGTGCCGCTCTTGGTGGTTATTGGCGTCGCAGGCGGCATGCTGTTGTGGGCTGCGCCGGGGCCAGAAGAACGGCGGTGGCTCCTGCTCGCAATCTTCGTGTTCGGTCTTGCGTTCGTCGGGCTGGTGTTTGTGTTGGTGGGTTTCAAACAGCACGACCGGTTGGTTCGGGAGGAACTTAAGCGTCGGCAGGAAGCGGCGCTCGCAGCAGAGCGCGAGCGCGCGGCTCGCGAGCAGGAGGATTGAGTGGAAAGGCGATACTTGGAGCTCATTCGCCTCTACTGGCGGCTCCACAGGCAGTGGCACCTGGCTTCTCCAACGGAGAAGCCCAGTATCCATAAGGCCATGATGGCGCTCATGGATATTTTTCTGAAAGCGGGCATCACGACCCTCCAGGTGTACGAGACAGGCAAATCTCTGGAGGGAGATCCGGAGGAACCGTCGTAATGCGGCCCGTACGATTCTGTGCTATACTAGGCGCAAATCGTGCGGGCCGTTTTTCTTTTTTTATGGTTAAAAATTTCAAAACTAAACTCACCACCACGGCCATTGGCGGCGCCGTTATCATCGCTGTTTTTTCGGCTGTGTCGCGCCTGCTCGGGCTTGTGCGGGATCGGCTTCTCTTTTCCACATTCGGCGCGGGAGACGTTTTGGACACCTACTATGCCGCTTTCCGGCTTCCGGACCTCATTTTTAATACGCTGGTCCTCGGCGCGCTTTCGGCCGCGTTCATCCCCGTATTTTTGGAGCACTGGCACAAGGACAAGGAGGAAGCGTGGAAGATAGCGAACTCCATACTCAACATCACGCTCGTTGTGCTCTTTGTGCTGGGGATTGCGGCGTTCTACTTTGCGCCGGAAGTCGTCCAGCTTATTGCCCCGGGATTCGGCATCGAAAAACGCATTGCAACCGCGGAGCTCACGCGCATCATGCTCCTTGGCATTCTGTTTCTGGGGCTCTCGAATGTTGCTTCGAGCATCCTCAACGCGTTTCGGCGCTTTACCGCATTTGCCCTTGCGCCGGTCCTGTACAATCTCGGCATCATCGCCGGTATTCTTGTTTTGGTTCCAATGTTCGGCATTGAGGGACTTGCTTGGGGCGTGGTGCTCGGCGCATTCTTCCACTTTTTTGTCCAGCTCCCCGCGGTTTCCCGGCTCGGGTTCCGCTACCGGTTTTCGTTCTCCTTTCGGATGGCAGGCGTGCGTAAAATCGGGCGGCTTATCCTGCCGCGCACTTTCGGGCTTGCCATCAGCCAAATCAACCAGCTCGTGAACACGGTGGTGGGTTCCACGCTTCCCCTCGGTTCAGTTGCCATTTTCAACGCGGCTTCCAATCTGCAGGTGGTGCCCATCGGCATTTTTGCCATTCCCATCGCGCTCGCGTACTTTCCGGTGTTTTCCGAAGCATGGGTGAAAGATGATAAGCCAGCGCTCATTGCTTCATTCTCAAAAGCGCTGCGGCGGATTCTTTTTATCGCGGTTCCTTCCTCAATTTTTATCATTCTCCTGCGCGCGCATATCGTGCGGCTGGTGCTCGGAGCAGGGGAGTTTGACTGGACCGCCACCATACTCACGGCGCGCGCCCTCTCATTTTTTGCCATTTCACTGTTTGCGCAATCGCTGATTCCGCTCATCGCGCGCGTGTTTTATGCTCTGCAGGATACCAAAACACCGGTGGCTGTTTCTGTTATTGCGCTGGCGCTCAACATATTCCTTTCTTTGAAATTCGCGCCGACACTCGGCGTTGCCGGGCTGGCGCTTGCGTTTTCCATAGCGAGCATTGTCAATTTGTTCCTTTTGTGGCTACTATTACACAACCGCTTGGGCTCGCTCGACGATGCCAGTGTGTTTCGTTCGAGCATTACCATTACGTTCATTTCCATTATCGCGGGCTGGGCGCTCTATGGGGCGCTCTATGTCGTTGCTCGGTTCGTGGATACGCGCACCGCAGCGGGGTTGCTGATACAGGCAGGGATTGCTGGAGCAGTCGGGGTCGGGGTGTTTCTGGGATTGGCGAAATCGTTCAAGCTGGAAGAGTTTAGGTTTAAAAAATGAACAACATCAGAAATTTCTGCATCATTGCCCACATTGACCACGGGAAATCGACCCTCGCGGACAGGTTTTTGGAATTGACGCACACTGTGGAAAAGCGGGATATGAGAGCCCAGCTTTTGGACAGCATGGATTTGGAGCGAGAGCGGGGCATTACCATAAAATTGCATCCGTTAAATATGGAATATACGATTGGAAACACCAAACACCAAACACCAATAACCAAGAAAACACCAAACACCAATAACCAAAGTGGCACTTATTTTTTGAATCTCATTGACACGCCCGGGCACGTGGATTTTTCGTATGAGGTGTCGCGCTCGCTTGCCGCGGTTGAGGGAGCGATTCTTTTAGTGGATGCCTCACAGGGGGTTGAGGCCCAGACGCTCTCCAACCTGTACGCGGCCATTGAGCAGAACTTGGTGATTATTCCCGTGGTGAATAAAGTGGATTTGCCGAACGCGCAAATAGATGTGGTGCGGCAGGAGCTGGTCAAGCTCCTCGGCGTTTCCGAGGATGAAATTCTGCTCGCTTCTGGCAAAACGGGTGTTGGCGTGCCGGAAATTCTACAGGCCGTCATTGACCGCGTCCCCGCCCCCTCCAGCAATCTCGCGGACGGCACGCAGGCCTTGATTTTTGATTCAAAGTACGATGATTACCGCGGGGTGGTGGTGTACGTGCGCATCATGAATGGCGCCGTCAAGAAAGGCGACTCAATCCACCTTATTGGTTCCGGCAAGGATACGCAGGCCTTGGAGGTGGGGGCATTCAAGCCGCAGCTCTCTGCCCGCGAAGAGCTTTCGGCCGGCTCAATTGGCTACATTGTGACCGGCTTTAAAGATGTTTCTCAAGCGCGCGTTGGGGACACGGTTACGCATGCAAAAAAGCGCGCATCGGCGCTTCCCGGCTACAAAGAGGTAAAGCCCATGGTGTATGCGGGCATTTTTCCGGAGACGGGCGAGGAGTACCCCAAACTGCGGGACGCGATTTCGGAAATCAAGCTGACGGACGCCGCACTCGCGTTTGAGAGCGAACATTCGCCGGCCTTGGGTTTCGGGTATCGGTGCGGATTTTTGGGCATGCTCCACATGGAAATCATTTCCGAGAGGTTGCGGCGGGAACATGGGCTCTCCTTGGTCGTGACCACGCCCTCGGTTGCCTACGAGGTGGGACTCGCGAACGGCAGCGAAGTTACCATCCACTCGCCGCTTGAGTTGCCCGACCCTTCCAAAATTACCGAAATCCGAGAGCCGTGGGTGGCCGCTGAAATTGTTACGCCCAAACAGTACCTTGGCCCGCTCATGGCGCTCGTGGGCGGAAAGCACGGCACATTCAAGCACACTGAATATTTGGACGAGGAACGGGCCGTACTGCACTTTGAGGTGCCGCTTTCTGGCATTATCAGGGATTTTTATGATACGCTAAAGAGTGCATCATCGGGCTACGCCTCCATGAACTATGAGGTTCTCAATTTCCGCCCGGCTGACATCGTGCGGCTGGATATCCTTATTGCCGAGGAGATTGCTGAAGCATTCAGCATGCTGGTGGCGCGTCAGGATGCGTACGAAACCGGCAAGCGGGTCGTTGAGAAGCTCAAAGAACTTATTCCCAAACAGCAGTTTGTCATCAAGCTCCAGGCCGCCATCGGTTCCAAGATTATTGCCGCGGAAAGGATTTCGGCGCTCCGCAAGGACGTGACCAAGGGGCTCTACGGGGGCGATGTCACGCGCAAGCGCAAGCTTCTCGAGAAGCAGAAGAAGGGCAAGAAGCGCATGCTCCAACAGGGCAAGGTGGAGATTCCCGCGCGCGCATTCCTTGAAGTATTGAAAAGATAACATTTATGTCATTGCGAGGGAGGGTACTCCCGACCGAAGCAATCCTAACGCCGCGTTGTGGTACGTTACTGCAAACACATGTCTCGGTGCGCTGATAGGATTGCCGCGTCGTTCGCCGAGTACGGCTCTCTCCTCGCAATGACAATACTTATGAAGCGTCGCCAACTCATTCGCATCATTTGGATTATCATTTCCCTTATCGTGGGGCTCTCATTTATCCTGCTCCCGTTCCTCTACGGCGGGGGCTTTACGCCATCCTATGGATATTAGGCGCATTGTCCGAAATCTTAAGGACGAGGAGGAGGTGCGCGGCACGTTCCACCAACTGTGGCTCGCGCTCTTTTGGCACTGGCTGGGCGGCCTCATCTTTTTTTTCGCTCCGTTTTTCTTTCTCTATCTGTTTCTCCGATGGGGTATGGTCGGCACTATGCTGCTCCTCGCGCTGTTCTTCATCGGGTTTTTGTGGCTTGTCCGCACCTACCGCGTATGGCGGTACACCATGCTGGTGCTCACCAACGAACGGCTCGTGATTGTGAGCCAATTGGGTTTTTTTGACCGGAGCGTTTCACGTATTGACATTGACAAGGTGAATGACGTGTCGTATCGCAAGCGCGGCATTTTTCAAACGCTGTTCAACTACGGATCCGTTACCATTCAGCAGAGCGGATTGGAGAAAATAGCGCTCTCGCGGCTCCACCACCCATCGCTCATTCAGCAGGCGGTGTTCGATGTGCAGGAGGAGCGCTCAAGCCGGGAGGTTGCCGAATATTCGGAGGCCGAGCTCTTGGCCATTATCCGCGAAATCCGCTCCAAGGTTGGGGAGAAGCGGTGGAGCCGGATTCTTGAAGGCGATTGGGATGTAAAGCAGGAGTTGATTGACGAGGTCAAGAGTCAGGATACGGGAAAAGCAAGGGCGATTGAGCAATTTTTTTCCCGCGAGATTTAATTGCTTAGGGTTCGTGCGCGGATTTTTATCCGCGTTTTTTCTTTTCAGAAGCTGTAAATTGTGCTATAATATATAGTGCCGTAATACGGGAAGTTTTTATCCGTCTCATACTGTACATGGCAGGCAAACGCACCACCATAATTTTAATTATTGCGATGATGGTATTGGCGCCCGTAACCGCCCAGGCGCGGTATTTTGATGCGAACGACATTTTTACTGATGCGGAACTCTTTGATTCAAACGCCCTCTCGCGCACCGCAATCCAGCAGTTTTTGGAAGCAAAGAACAGCGTGCTCGCGCGGACAACGGACATGGTGAATGGCGTTCCCAAGCTCGTTTCGGAAATGATGTACGAAATCGGGAAGCAGTATGGCATCAGCCAAAAGTTCCTGCTCGCCAAGCTCCAGCAGGAACAGGGGTTAATTGACAAGAGCGAGGCCTCCCAGAACGCCCTCGACTGGGCGACCGGCTACTCGTGTTTTAACAACCGATGCAATGAAAAGTACCGCGGCATCTATAAGCAATTGGATGCCGCCGCCGACACCCAGCGGATTTATGCCCAGCGCACCTATTTTGATTACGCGGTGGGCCGTGAAACAAAAACAAAGGACGGGTACACGGTGAAGCCCGCAAACCAGGCAACCGCCAATTTGTACATCTACACTCCGTACCACGGGTCCCTCGTTGGCATTGGCGGCAACTTTTTCTTTTCGCGGGTATGGAATAAGTACTTTACGGAGCGCATATATCCGGACGGCGCTGTGCTCTATGATAGCGTTGCGGGCGAATACTGGAAAATAGAGAAAAATAAGCGCAGGAAATTCGCCACCCAGTCCCTGTTTCTTGCAGATTATAAGCCCGAGGACGCTATTACGGTTTCTTCGCAGCAGCTTTCGTACTATGCGGTAAGCGACCCCATTATTATCGCCAATAATGCGGTGGTGACTGCCGAGGGCGTGGGCATTATGTATTTGCTTTCGGACGGCCTCAAACACCGCCTGGTGGGGGATACGGCGCTCGCCGCGCTCGGGTACCATCTCGCGGACACCGCGCCAATCACGCCGATTATGATGCCAAAAGCCGAACTTGAATCATTTGCCGAAGGAGAGCCCGTCACCGAGCAGTCGCTGTATCCGCAGGGTATTCTTCTTA
>CAZBWF010000044.1:0-6425 GCA_964495675.1 uncultured Gammaproteobacteria bacterium | reverse complement strand
CAAAAAGGGAAATGTCCGTCATGCGGCGGAGAATTGTTGCCGCCGAAACAGTTTAATCTGATGTTCAAGACCTTTATGGGAACGATTGAAGAATCCGCAAACACGGTGTACCTGCGTCCGGAGATTGCCCAAGCAATGTTCGTGAATTTCAAAAACGCGCTCAACACCAGCCGCAAGCGCTTGCCCTTCGGCATCGCCTCGGTGGGCAAGGCGTTCCGGAACGAGATTACGCCCGGAAACTTCATCTTCCGCACGCTTGAGTTTGATTTAATGGAGTTTGAATACTTTGTTCATGAGAAGGAATGGGAGAAGCAGTTTGAATACTGGCTCAAGGAACAGCAGGATTGGCTTCTCGACTTGGGATTTTCCAAAAAGAACATCCGAATCCGCGAGCACGAGGCAAGCGAGCGAGCGCACTACTCAAAGCGGACCGTGGACGTGGAGTATCACACGCCGTTCGGCTGGAAAGAGATGTTCGGGCTCGCGTACCGAACCGATTTTGATGTGCGCAACCATATGGAGAAAAGTGGGCAGGATTTACAGTACACAGACCCGGAAACCGGCGAAACGCTGATACCGCACGTCATTGAGCCCACATTCGGGTTGACGCGCCTCCTGCTTATGGTTTTGCTTGAGAGCTACTCTGAAGAAGGGGAGGGCAAGGACCGGCGCGAAGTGCTCAAGCTCCACCCGCGTCTCGCTCCCTACAAAGCCGCGGTGTTTCCACTCCTTAAGAATAAGCCGGAGCTCGTAGCCCTTGCGCGCTCCATCTATGACGATTTACGGAAGCGGTTCATGGTCGCGTGGGACGAGCGCGGCAACGTGGGCAAGCGGTACTACTCGCAGGACCAAATCGGCACCCCGTTCTGCATCACCGTTGATTTTGATTCGCTCCAGGACAACGCCGTCACGGTGCGGGACAGGGACAGCATGAAGCAGGAAAGGGTGAAGATAGAAGAGCTTGCAGGATATTTAAAGAATAAATTTTAATAGTGTCATTGCGAGGGAGGGTACTCACGACCGTGGCAATCCTAACGTCGCGTTGTGGTGCGTTACTGCGACAACGCGCCTCGGTGCGCTGATAAGATTGCCGCGTCGTCCCGAGTACGGGACTCCTCGCAATGACAGTAGTCATGTTCACCCAACATACATTGCCGAATGGCCTCCGCCTCATCATCGCACCGCACGCCGACACCCGCGCGGTGTCGTTTTTGGTGCTGGTGAAAATCGGCTCGCGGCAGGAAACGCCGCGCACGGGCGGGGTTGCGCACTTTGTGGAACACCTCATGTTCAAGGGCACCAGCCGCCGGCCGGACACGCTCGCCATTTCGCAGGAGCTCGATTCGGTCGGGGCCGAGTACAACGCCTGGACTGCGAAAGACCACACCGGCTACTACATTAAAGTTGCCTCGGAGCACTTTCCGCTGGCCGCGGACATGCTCTCGGACATGCTCGCGAATTCAAAAATGGATTCGAGCGAGGTGGAGCGTGAGCGCGGGACCATTCTGGAGGAGATTAACATGTACGAGGATAACCCCATGGCCAAGGTTGGGGATTTGTTCGAGGAAACGCTTTTTGGCCGCGGAACGCCCCTGGGGCGCCATGTGATAGGAACGCGCGATACCGTGGGCGCTCTCGGCCGAGGCGCGCTCCATTCCTTTTGGCGCCGACACTACACCGGCTCGAACATGGTGGTTGCCGTATCCGGCAACGTCCGCCCGGAGCGCGTCCGAACGCTCGTGGCGCGGCATTTTGGCTCGCTTCCGCGCGGGAGCAGAAGCGAGTCCCGCAGAACAGCGCCGCGCAAGGGGATTAAGCTTGCCGCATTCAAAAAAGAGACCAAACAGGCGCACCTCATCCTTGGGTTTCCGGGCATCAACTACACGGCCTCGGAGCGCTACGCAGTACGGCTTTTAGCCACCATCCTCGGGGGGAACATGAGCTCGCGGCTCTTTATTCAGGTTCGGGAGCGGCTGGGGCTTTGTTACTTTATCCGCGCTGGCCTGGATTCGTACGAGGACACGGGAGCGTTTAGCATTCAGGCGGGTTTGGATTTGCGCAAGGTGGGCACAGCCCTCTCTGCCGTGAGCCGCGAGCTTCGCGACGTAAAACAGAGAGGGGTTTCAGCCGAAGAACTTGAAAAGAGCAAGGAGTACGCCAAAGGCAAGCTCGCGCTCGCCATGGAGGATTCGCTCGAGGTCGCGTCTTTTTACGGCAGGCAAGTGCTCTTTGAGCGGCGGGTGAGCGCAATTGCGGATGTTGTTAAGAAGATTGACCGCGTGCGCTTGGCGGACGTTACGGCTGCGGCGCAAAAGATTCTGCGGCGCGAGCACGCGCGCGTGGTGACGCTCGCCCCGTTTTCCAACATCAATCGGTTTGCGAAGAAATTGGATTTTTAGTATACTAGGCGTATGGCAAACCCTTTTACCGACCCAAAAGACAGCTTAACCATCCACATTTCTTCCTTGAGCATTCTCAAGGTGCTCGCCGTGCTGTTGGTGCTGGGGTTCATCTACTTGGTGTGGGACATTGTGGTGCTCCTCTTTGTTTCGCTCGTATTTGCCGCGTCGCTCGGCCCGGCAATCAACTGGTTTGAGGGCAAAAAAATTCCCCGCGCCGTGGGCATCCTCCTCATTTATGCGAGCGTCCTCTTGGTGGTGAGCATGGTGGTTATCCTCATCATTCCGCCGATTACGGAGCAGATCCAGCAGCTGGCCGCCACGTTCCCCATCTACTACGAGCGCTTCATTCAGGGGTTCGGCGATCTGCAGTTCAAAGCAGATGTCTCCGAAACCCTGCAGCAGAACTTGCAATCCGCGGCGCAGTCGCTCTCCGAGTACACGACGAGCGTGTACAACACCATTTCCAGCATCTTCGGCGGCGTGTTCACATTCGTGCTGGTGCTGGTGCTCACCTTTTATTTTGCCGTTAAAAAGGACGGCCTCAAGCACTTCATTCAGTCCGTGACCCCGGTCCAGCACCAAAAGTACGTCATGAGCTTGTTCGTGCAGATTCAGGACAAGCTGGGCTTGTGGCTCCGCGGCCAGCTTATGCTCTCGGCGATTATTTTTGTGGTTACGTGGATAGGGCTCTCCATACTCGGGGTTAAGTATGCCCTGGTGTTGGCGCTCATCGCGGGACTCACGGAGGTGATACCCTTTGTTGGGCCCATCATCGGCGCCATTCCGGCGGTGCTCTTGGCGTTTTTACAGTCCCCGCTCAAAGGCATCCTCGTTCTTGCTTTATATCTCGTCATTCAACAGCTTGAAAACAATGTTATCGTTCCCAAAGTGATGCAGAAGACCGTTGGCCTGAACCCCGTGGTGGTGATTATTGTTATCCTTTTGGGCGCTAAACTGGCGGGCGTGCTGGGCGCGTTTCTTTCGATTCCGGTTGCAGTTGCGGTGATGGTGGTGGCGCGGAATATGTTTGGAGTTTCCGGGGAAGAAGCGGGAGCAAAGTCATAGCCCAAACGCGCGCTCCGGCGCAATTCAGATGACAGGAGCACTCTACATTATTGCGACCCCCATCGGTAATCTGGAGGATATTTCAGCGCGGGCGCTTGCGGCGCTCAAATCCGCGGAGACAATCCTCTGCGAGGATACGCGGGTCACCAAAAAGCTCTTGGGCCGCTACGCAATCACCGCTCCCATGCTCTCGTACCACCAGCACTCAAGCCGCTCGCGCGTGGAGAGCATTATCGAAAAGCTCCGCGCCGGAGCAACGCTCGCGCTCGTCACGGACGCGGGCACACCCGGCATTTCCGACCCCGGAGGCAAGCTTGTTTCCGAGATAACGCAAGCCCTGCCCGATGCGGGCATTATCCCAATACCCGGCCCGTCTGCTTTGATGGCCGCGCTTTCGGTTTCGGGCTTTGCGGCGGACTCGTTTGTGTTCCTGGGGTTTCCGCCCCACAAAAAAGGGCGCGAAACGTGGTTTCGGCAATTGACAGAGGAGGAGCGCGTGGTAGTATTCTATGAGTCGGTCCACCGCATTGGGAACGCTTTGGGGCGCATTGCGGCGCTTGCGCCCGAACGGCGGCTCGTGGTGGCGCGCGAGCTCACTAAAAAATTTGAGAGCGTGTATCGGGGAACTGCGGGCGAAGTGCTGGAGCAGCTGTTGGGCGACGCGGTAAAAGGGGAGTTTGTGGTGGTGGTAGACAGAAACACCAATAACCAAACATCAAACACCAAGAAAACACCAAACAATCAATAACCAAAAAAGAATCCTTTTTGAAGTTTTGGAATTTGATGTTTTCTTGGTGTTTGGAAATTGGTGTTTGGTGTTTAAGATACAGATATGAGTCAAAAATTTTACATAACAACCCCAATTTATTATGTCAACGCGCGTCCGCACATCGGCCACGCGTACACCACGTTGGCCGCGGACGTGGTTTCGCGCTGGCGAAAGAGCAAGGGCGATGACGTGTTTTTCCTCACGGGCACGGACGAGCACGGCGCCAAGGTGGCCGAGGCGGCCAAGGAAGCGAACCGGCAGCCGGAAGAGTTTGCCGCCGAAGTTGCCGCGGATTTTAAGAGCGCGTGGACGAACCTCAACATTGAGTATTCTGATTTTATCCGCACCACTGAGAGCCGCCACCAGCAAGGGGTTGTAGCGTTTTTGCAGAAACTCAAAGACAACGGCGCGCTCTACGAGGGCGAGTACGCCGGGCTCTACTGCACGGGCTGTGAGAGCTTTAAGACCGAAAAGGAACTCGTGGATGGGAAATGCCCGGACCACAACCGCATCCCCGAAAAGGTAACGGAAAAGAACTGGTTTTTTAAGCTCTCGGATTATCTCGCAAAAGTTGAATCACTCATCGAAAACGACACAGTGCGCATCCGCCCCGCATCCGCAAAAAAAGAGGCGTTGGGACTCATTAAGCAAAAGCTTGAGGATTTTTCCGTATCGCGCGAGAACGTTGCATGGGGCATACCTTTGCCGTGGGATGCGAGCCAAACCGTATATGTGTGGGTTGAAGCGCTCCAGAACTACATCACGGCGCTTGGGTATCCCAAGCTGAATGACTATTGGCCGGCGGACGTTCAGCTCATCGGCAAGGATATTCTCAAATTCCACGCCATCTACTGGCCGGCCATGCTGTTGGCCGCCGGGCTCGAAACACCCAAAGAGATTTTTGTGCACGGCTATTTTACGATTGACGGCAAAAAAATGGGGAAGTCCATGGGCAACGCGATTGACCCCAATCAACTGGTGGCCGAGTACGGCGCGGATGCCGCGCGCTACCTCTTGCTTTCGCAGTTTCCGTTCGGCCAGGATGGCGACGTGAAAGCGGAAAAATTTAATGAACAATACAACTCGTTCCTCGTCAACGGTTTGGGCAACCTAGTTGCGCGCACCGCAACGCTCATCGAGAGCCATTTCGGGGGGGAAATTGTTATTAAGGAAGCGGGCCTTGGCGCGGAGAATATCGACCAACTGATGGGTGAATTCAAATTCGAAGAGGCCTTGAAAGCCCTGCAATCAAAACTCGGGGAGCTGGACAAGCGCATGGAGGACGCAAAGCCGTGGGAACTGGTGGCATCCGACAAGGCAAAAGCCGAAACCGTGCTTTCCGAAATCGCCTCCTGTCTTGTTGCCGCCGCCCGCCAGCTTGCGCCCTTGTTGCCCGCAACCGCCGAAAAAGTCATCCGTCAATTTACCGGAGGAACTATCAGGAAAGGCGAGCCGTTGTTTCCCCGAAAGCAGTAGGGTATACTAAGGAGGTATGATACTCTTTGATTACGTCCTGCTCTCCATTCTCGCGTACTTCACTATCTGGGGGCTCCGCCGCGGACTCATCCGCGCGATTGGCTCCATTGTGGGCTTGGTGCTCGCGGTTGTCATTGCGAGCCGCTATTTTGGCGCGGCCGCGGATTTTATCGCGCCGTTCATCGGCCTCGAGGATAACATCAACCTCGCCCGCATCATCGGATTCATCGCGCTCCTGGTGCTGGTGAACCGGCTAACGGTGTTCCTCTTCGCCATCCTTGAGAAGATGTACAAGACCATTGCAATCCTCCCGTTCATGAAGTTCGGCAACCGCCTCCTCGGGGGCGTGCTCGGCTTGCTGGAGGGCGCCATTGCGCTGGGGCTGGTCATCTACTTTGCAAGCCGGTTTCCGTTCGGCTCCATTGTGGAAACGTTTCTCGTGGATTCGCAAATCGCCCCTCTCTTGCTTTCCATTTCCTCAATTGTCCAACCGTTGATTCCGGAGGCCATTAGGAGTATTCAAGGGTTGCTCTAGGCGCATTATTTGTGGTATAACCGAAGAACCTATGGAAAATAATAATACAAAACAGATGACCTTGGATGATTTGGCCGTAATGGTTGCTGGTGGCTTTAACGATCTCGGTGGCCGCATGGGTGGATTAGAAGGCCGCATGGGTGGATTAGAAGGCCGCATGGGCAAATTGGAAAGCCGA
>CAZBWF010000043.1:0-6487 GCA_964495675.1 uncultured Gammaproteobacteria bacterium | reverse complement strand
CAGGTGATTCTGCCGCTCCTGACAACCGATCTCCTCGCGCTCCTCTCCGCCGCTGAAGAGGGGCGGCTCAACGAAGTCGTCGTGGAATTTCGTCCGGGCGCGGCCTGTTGCGTGGTGCTCGCTTCAGAGGGCTACCCCGGAAAGCCGGTCACCGGCCGGATTATCACCGGCATTGAGGAGGCCGAGAAAATCCCCGGCGTATTCGTTTCCCACGCCGGCACCAAACGGGAGGATAACGGGACGCTCGTCACTGCGGGCGGCCGCGTGGTCGGTGTCACTGGCATCGCGGATAATCTTCCCGAGGCCATCATGACTGCCTACGCCGGCGCGGGCGCAATCTCGTTCGTGGGCAAACAGTGCCGCGCCGACATTGGCTACCGAGGCGTTCGACACCTTCAGGGAGGGAGTTGATTCAACAAAGGCCGCATCGCGCAGACATCATGTTCTGTGCGGTGCGGCCTCTTTTCATTCCTGCTGACAAAATTTAAAAAATATAGTATGCTCTACCTATGAAAAACATGCAGAAAATCCGCAAGGCGATTATCCCGGTGGCTGGGTTTGGCACGCGCTTTTTGCCCGCAACCAAAGCCCAGCCCAAGGAGATGCTGACGCTCGTTGACAAGCCCGTGATTCAGTACATCGTGGAAGAGGCAGTGGCAAGCGGAATCACGGACATAATTCTCGTCACGGGCCAGAACAAGCGCGCCATTGAGGACCATTTTGACCGCAACTTTGAACTCGAATACCGCCTCAAGCAGAAGGGCGACAAAAAAGCGCTTGCTGAAATTGAACGCATCACAAACCTAGCCAACTTTTACTACGTGCGGCAGAAAACGCCTCTGGGCGACGGGCATGCCATTCTGCAGGCGCGGGATTTAGTCGGCGAGGACGAGAGCGTGCTCGTGCTCTTCGGCGACGACGTGGTGGTAGGCAAAACGCCGGTAGCCAAACAGCTCATGGCCGCGTACGAAAAGCACGGCAACCCCGTGATTGCAGTAGAGCAGGTGGACAAACGGGAAGTGGACAAATACGGCATTGTTGATGCAAAGTCCGAGAGAGACGGACAGTACCGCGTACGAGCGCTCGTGGAAAAACCGTCGCCAGCAAAGGCGCCCTCGAACCTCGCCATCATCGGCAAGTACATTGTTACGCCGGATGTTTTAGATGCGCTCGGGCGCGTCAAAAGCGAATCCGGCGGCGAACTGCGGCTCATTGATGCGTTCCGCGCCGTGGTAAAAAAACGCCCTATCTACGCCTGCGAATTTGAGGGCGAGCGATTTGACTGCGGCTCCAAGCTCGGGTTCCTAAAAGCAACGATTCATTTCGGCCTCCAGCACAAGGATTTGAAAAAGGACTTTGCGGAATATCTCAAAAGAATAAAAGCGTAACACGGTATGCTTAAAACAAAACGAACGATTTTCAAACTCACAGCGCTCACACTCATCCTCCCGCTCCTCGGGCTCGGCTGCAAGGGCTCCGGGGAGATTAAGCAGGAATCGCTTCCGCGCGTAACGCTCGAATACTGGCGCGTGTTCGACGAGCCGGACGATTTTTCCGACATCATTGCCGCGTTCCGCTCCCAGTACCCGCACATCAACGTAAACGTCAAGAAGCTCCGGTTCGAAGAGTACGAGGATGCGCTCCTGCGCGCTTTGGCCGAAGGCCGGGGGCCGGACATTGTTTCCCTCCACAACACGTGGGTGCGCCAGTATCAGGGAATCCTCGCCCCCTTGCCGCAGTCGCTGACCTTGCCCACCACCATCACGGAGGGACGGAGCACGCGCACGGTGCTCCAGACGAATCCCACCATGTCCCTGCGCGATGTGCGCAACAATTTTGTGGACGCGGTCGTGCCCGACGTAACCATTGAAGACAAAGTATATGCCCTGCCGCTCGCGCTCGACACGCTCGCGCTCTACTACAACCGCGCCCTCCTCACGCGGGCGAACATTCCCCAACCCCCCGCAACCTGGACTGAATTCAAAGACCAGATAAAAAAGCTTACGCTCCAAGACGTAAACGGAAACATTGTCCAGGCAGGCGCCGCCCTTGGCGCCTCGCGCAACATCAACCGCGCGCCGGATATCCTGGCCGTGCTCATGATGCAGAACGGAACAGAAATGGTTGATGCGAAAGGCAAGGCCGCATTCCACCGCAGGCCCGCCGCAATCACGGACCGGAATATTCTGCCGGGCCGCGACGCGCTCCAGTTCTATACGGATTTCGCTTCCCCGGCAAAAGAGGTATACACCTGGAACGAAAAAATGCCCGAATCGCTCGACGCGTTCACGAGCCAGAAAGCCGCATTCTTCTTCGGCTACAGCTACCACCTTCCGCTCATCACATCGCTCGCGCCGGGCCTCGACCTGGGCGTGGCGCCTCTGCCGCAAATCGGCGGAGGCAGTAAAACGGTAAACTTTGCCAACTACTGGGTTGAGGGCGTGGCCAGCCAATCCAAGCACCCGAACGAGGCCTGGGCATTCGTGCAGTTCGCCGCGTCCCCAAGCCAAGTAACCACGTTCCTCGCGAGCGCCGAAAAACCAACCGCGCTCCGCGCCCTCATTGCCAACCAGCGCACGGATGAGACGCTCGCGCCGTTTGCGGAAGGTCTGCTCACGGCGCAGTCGTGGTACCGAGGAACCAATGTGGACGCGGCCGAGGAGGCGTTCCGCGCCATGATAGACCAGGTGGCGTCCGGAGAGCGCACGGCCGAGGAGGCCGTGAGCGCGGCGGCAAGCAAAATTAACGAAACGCTGTGAAAAACTCTCTCTCGTTATTAGCCGGCATATTCTCCGCCGCCATTCTATTCTACGCGGCCACGGCGCTGGTGTTTGTTCCAGCCATCTCGCAAGCCGCGCTGGTTCCAGTGTGTGCCGCAACCGGCAACTGCGGCGTGTGCGACATTGTGAACGTGTTCATCACCTTGGGGCGTTGGCTCATTATGGGAGCCGGAGGGCTCGTGCTCCTCATCATCGTCAACGCGAGCTTTGGGCTTGTGACCTCGGCGGGCAATCCGGAAAAAATCGGCGGCGCCAAAAAGCAGATTACGGGCGCGATTTTGGGCATGCTGATTACGTTTGCCGCGTTCCAGCTCGTTGCCATACTCGTCATGATACTGGCAACCCCCTCTGGTCTCCGTTCATACGAGGCGCAAACCCAGGTCGGCGACACCCCTGCCAAACGCGCGGGAAGTTTGGCGAATTTCCTTGAAATGCCCTGGTGGACCATCTGCAATGCCGACGAACTTAAAAAGCAAAATGGAGCCGCCGCATTCCCATCCACGGCCAACTGCGCCTACTGGGGTGATGGAACCTCCTGCAGTGAAACACAAAACAAAATCTGCTGCGCTGGCGCGTGCCAGAGCGGCGAGTGCGTTCAGGTTGCAAGCTTGCCCTCATTCCAAGCGCCCGGAGTCGGGGGTGGAGACGAGGAGGCGGTTCGCGACCAGCTTCGGGCGAGCGGGGTTAGGATTGAAAAAGACCCGTGCCAAGGAAGCCAAACCGTGGGCTGCGCCAATGTGGCGGGCTTGGGCGAGCGAGCCATTGCAGGGCTCGCGAGCGCGGCGCAATACTGCAACGGGTGCATTCTCATAACTGGCGGAACCGAACCCGGCCACGTATCGCACGGCCTCGGATTGAGCGTGGTTGACGTTGCGTACTCCCCGGCCGCAATCAGCGCGCTTGGATCCGCCGGAATCCAGCGCGCAAACCCGAATTTTTCCCGGGGCTACACCTGCGAGGCCAATGGCGGACCGATTGACGATTGCAGCAAGGCGACGTGGCTCCACGTTGAATTTTAAACACGCATACCTATGCAACACATCATATTCACGATTGCCGCATTTCTCCTGCCGCTTGCGGCCCAAGCCCAGAGCGATCCGGCACAGCACCCCTTAAACCCCATTGCCGCAGGAAGTCCAGCCGAGCTCTACGGCCGCATTATCCGCGCATTCCTCGGAATCATCGGCTCTGCTGCGCTCCTCTTTATCATCATCGGCGGATTTATTATTCTCACCTCGCGCGGCAACGCCGAAAAGGTAAAAAGCGGGAGAGATACGGTAGTGTGGGCAACCATCGGACTCATTATTGCGTTTTCGGCGTGGATAATCTTGCGGTTCATCATCACCTCCATAATCCAGCCAACCTCGTAGTTATCAACACCCTCGCTTTTAAAAACCGCCTGATTTTGGTATACTATAAGCACATTTGTTAATTTATAGAGTAAAACGTATGCTCAACAATCTCACGAAAAAGAGAATTGCGGCTGGCGTGATTACGCTCGGCGTGGCGGGCTTGCTCGCGGTTCCATCCATAGTCGGCGCACAGGCAGACACGCGATTCGGGCTGGAGGACTTCACGGATGTCGGCATTGGCCAGGAAGAGGACTTGAAAGGCACCATTGCCCAGATTATCAACATCATCCTCGGATTCCTGGGTATTGTGGCAGTCATCATCATTCTCGCTGGTGGATTCAAGTGGATGACCGCAGGCGGCAACGAGGATAAAGTGGCCGAATCCCGCAAAATGATTATTCAGGGCGTTATCGGGCTCGTCATCATCTTTGCGGCCTGGGCCATTGCTTCGTTCGTCATTGACCAGCTCTCAACCGCAACCGGCGCAACCTAAACGACAGTTCAACGCGTATTCCCATAATCCCCCGCCGATTCGGCGGGGGATTTGTTTACCCCGCCTCTCGCCCGAGCCCTTCGCGAAGGGCTCGAGTTTGTTTATTGCGGAAATTTGCGAGCCTTAGTATAATAACTGCATGCAACTCCCCACAAAAAGGCAATGCGCCGCAGCAATACTCACGGTGCTCGTGTGCGCGGCAATGCTGGGCCCGGCGTTCGTTCGGGCGCAAGACCTGGATCCCAAGGGCACCAACTATGGGTTGGATGAATTCACGAATGTGGGCATTGGCCAGGAAACCGACCTCAAGGCAACCATTGCCCAAATTATCAACATCGTGCTCGGGTTCCTCGGCATTGTTGCGGTTGTCATCATCATTATTGGAGGATTCCGGTGGATGACTGCCGCCGGAAACGAAGAGCAGGTGGAGGGCGCGCGCAAAATGATTGTCCAGGCCGTTGCGGGCCTGGTTATTATTTTTATGGCGTGGGTGATTGCCGCCTTTGTCATTGGTCAATTGCGAACCGCAACCAACGCATAATGGTATGAAAAAAATAGTTACGCTCACTGCCGCGCTCGCTGTTGCCCTCGCCCTTATTGCCCCGCTCCACGCGCAATCCCCGGCCGCGCGAGACATCCTCGACTTTGCGAAACAGACGGCAATCAAGGGCGGCCTCACGTCGCCAGGCGCCCAGGATCGCGATCCCTACGATGTGGCCGCCGGAATCATCAACGTGATTCTGGGATTCGTGGGCCTCATCTTTTTCATCCAAATGTTCTGGGCCGGATTCCGCTGGATGACAGCCGGCGGCAATGAGGAGGTCATCAAGGAATCCAAGGCAACCATCAAATCCGCCATCATCGGCGTGGTGATTGCCCTCTTGGCGTTCCTGATTACCAACTTTATTTTCAATCAAGTGCAAACCGTTTCAAGCTCAACCCCATAACAACATGAGAACACTCGCCGCCACCCTCTTTTTCACGCTTGCGCTCTCGCTCGCGGCGCCCATGGCGCAGGCGCAGACGCCGCCAGCGCCGCCGCCGGCAACTCCTGGGACCCAGCAGTCCGATTACCAAACATGCATCAACAATGCAAAGAGCGCATTCGACCGCGCGCGGTGCGGGCTCGATAAAATCGGGAACAAAACAGGGTTCGGCGCAACAATCGCCCCGGCTCAAGACAGAACGTTCTACCAAAAATTCGCGCAAGTCGCGAACATCGCCATTGGACTCACGGGCATTGTGGCAACCTTGTACCTCATTTACTCCGGCATCAAGTGGATGCGCGCCGGCGGCAACGAGGAACTCATCAAAGAGGCAAAAACAGGCATCAAGGCCGCCATCATCGGCCTCATGGTCATACTCATCTCCTATATTCTGGTTAACTTTGTGGTGACGCAACTCATTCCCATTATTGTCCTCTAAACGCATTATGCGCAAAAAAACGCTAGCGACTATTCTCACCGCCATGTTCATTATGCTCGCTGTCGGGCCGGCCGCAGTGGTGGCGCAAACCCAACCCGCCGAAATCGAGCGGCCGGACACGGGCGTCGAACAACTAAAAAGCAACCTGGTAAATTTCGGGGATGACACGTTCCTCGGCAGCGGCGAGGATGAGGAAGATTTAAAAGGCACCATTGCCCAGATCATCAACATCGTGCTCGGGTTCCTCGGCATCATTGCCGTAATTATCATCATCACCTCCGGATTCAAGTGGATGACTGCCGGCGGCAACGAGCAGACCATTACCGAGGCGCGCGGCCACATTAAAAACGCGGCCATCGGGCTCGTGATTGTGCTCACCTCCTACATCATTGTCAATTTTGCCGTAACCCAGCTTTCCAAAGCAACGAGCGGGGAAG
>CAZBWF010000042.1:0-6613 GCA_964495675.1 uncultured Gammaproteobacteria bacterium | reverse complement strand
GTTCCAATTGGTTCCGTCTGTTGAGTATTCAAGGGTAATGGGGTTTGCGGCCAAGCCAAAATTATCCGTAATTGCCGCATTGTTCCACATAATGTTTCGCGCAGTCCCCTGCTTCCAGGCCTCTCCCCCATTCGGCGCAGTCAGCGTGTTGGCGGGAACGGTCGGAACTGTGGAGTCAATGGTAAACTGATTATCTGAAACTTCGTTGGAGCTGTTATTCACGCGATCGGTTGCGGTAATGCGCACGTGTACCGTAGTTGAGTTTATGGAAGGAATTGTCCACGCATACGTACCGTCATTTGCCTCGCCGGATGCGATGGCGTTCCAATTGGTTCCGTCTGTTGAGTATTCAAGGGTAATGGGGTTTGCGGCCAAGTTCGCATCCGTAATAGTGCCCGCAGTCCAGGTAATGTTCTGCGCCGAAGCGCCGGCCCAGGTAATGCCTGCAGCAGAGGGAGCCGTAAGCGTAGCCGAGGTGATTGCCGGAGCTGTGTTGTCCGCGACAATGATGGCGGTATCCGTAAATGCCGCCACATTGCCAGCCGGATCCGTGGCGCTGATGCTCGCGGTAAGATTCCCGTTTCCGGTTCCTGCCGCGGTTTTAAAATTCCACACTGCCGCGCCGGTTCCTGTGTTGTAGGAAGCGGGAGCAACCGCCGTGTCAGCGCCACTGCCGGTGATTGCGGAAAGATCCGCGGCGATTGCACTCACGCTCATGCCGGACTGAAACATATCCGTAATGGTCGCCGAGAAAATAAATACATCTCCGTTCTTGATGAGCGTGGTAATGTTGCCGACCGTAGAGTTGGTAACAACCGCATTGGCCACAACCGGAGCCGTGGTGTCGTACGTAACGGCAACGCTTGCCGGGGCGCTCACGTTTGCGGTTCCGAGCGCGCTATCCGTTGCGCGGGCATACACCGTAAAGTTGTCATCCTTGTTCGGGATAAAATCAGTGCCCGCATTCACGTACTTCCACGTAGCAAAGCTGTCGGAGGAGGTTGCCGGGAGCCATACCGCTGTTGCGGAAGCCCAGTTGGTTCCGTTCCAGTAGTTTCCGGCTGAATCGCGGATGGCAACCTCAACCAAGGCAACGCCCGCGCCGGTGTCGGATGCGGTGCCGGCGATTGGATTTGCGGCGTCCCAGGATGCGGCGTTATAGGGCGAATTTGCCGCAAGCGGACTGGTGATGGCAATGGTAGGTGCGGTGGTATCCTCGACAATGGTACGAGTTGCGGAGGTGCCAATGTTGGCCGTGCCGAACACGCCGTCTTGTGCGCGGGCTGTTATGGTATACACCGTGCCTTCGGGCGCGGAACCGTCCGGAGTAAAGGCGTATGTCCAGTTTGCAAATGAATCCGCCGTGGATGCCGTGTTCCCTGTTTGTGATGCAACCCATGCCGAACCATTCCAGTACTGTGAGTCCGAATTGCGCTGGACCGAAACAGAAACATCCGAAAGAGCAGTGCCGCCCGGATCCGAGGCAACGCCGGAAACCGTAATGCCGCCTCCCAGGTAAAGCCCGTTCACGGGCGAGGTGATGCTTACATTCGGGCTTGATGTGTTGCCCGTAAGCGTTACCAAAGCGCTGTCAGTGGTGTTGCCCGCTTCATCGGTTGCGCGCGCTCCGGACACATACGCATTGCCGTCCGTAATGGTTGCGGTAAATGAATATGTCCAGTTGGAAAAATCATCAGCCGTGGTTGCGGCGAGCCATGTGCTTGAACCAACCCACGCCGAACCATTCCAGTGCGTGCCCGCGGTAAGATTGGTGAGAAACACTTCAACCTTTGCGAGCCCATTTGTTGAACCGGCAACAGCCATGTGCGTTCCGGAGTCCGATGCAGTGCCTGACATGGTAAAATTTCCGGCAATGTGGCGGCCAGAGGTTGGGGCTGTTACGCCCACTGCTGGAGCGGCGGTATCAACTTCAAACGTGTTATTCGGCGTGGTTTGGGGGGTTGATGTATTTTCCGCTCCGTCAATGGCGCGAACACGCCAAGTGTACGCGCCATCAGGCAAGGTAATCATGCTCGAGGTGGCGGTAAGCGTACTTGCCGCGGTGGCGGTTTCTAAACTCGCAATAATAGAACTAAAATCCGCCGTGTCATCTACTTCCACGCGGTAGCGCGCAACATCCGAAGAAAGCGAAGGCGCCCACACGAACACCAGAGGATTGTTTGCATCAAATCGAAGCACCGTGTCGTTCAGCGTGGTGGGCTGGACCAAGGAAACTGGCGCATCCGGCGCCGTAAAATCAGTTGCCGCGTTGGCGGCCGCGGTGTTGGCTTCGATGTTGCCCGCGGCATCCTGTGAGCGAACCGCAAATTTGTAGAGCGAGTTGGCAGCAAGAGCAGAAGTAACATACTGGCTCGTGCCCGCCGGAACCGTTGCAACCGGAGTCGCAAAATCCACGGAACCCGAACCGTTGTTGGAGTAAATAGTATACTGCGCCACATCCGTTTCCGGATTTGCCAACGTCCACGTGAGCGTGGCAACGAGCGTGCCCGAATTCACGCTGGCTGAAATGCCCGAGGGAGCCGGCGGCAGAATGGTGTCAACGGTTACCGCAGTTGCGGCGTCGCGGTAAGAGCCCGTGCCATTGCCGTTATCAAAAAATACGCGGGGCGTTGCATTCACAATGTTATCTCCGGGTTGCACATTGTATGAGCCCGTGTAGCTTGTGCCGGAGCCGCCTAAGTTAAACGAAATGGAACCAATTGAAACACGCGCGGATTTTCCGGCTGTTCCCACCGCGGTTGCAGTAATGGCGCTTCCGATTTTGTACGCACTGCCCGTGGTAATGGCAAAAGATTGAATGTCGGGCGCGTTCGTCACCGCAATATTTGTGCTCTGCATGTTGCCTTTTGTTTGCGCGCCGGATGAATCAGTAAAATGCAAAATCGGCCCGGCCCATGAAAGTCCGGCCGTTCCGGCGGGCAAAAACGCATCAACCCTAACGGTATACTTGTAGTTTGCAAACTCCTGCGCGCTAAGCGTTCCGTCCGCCGTCACAGGAAGGCCGCTTCCATCAAACGGCGTGGTGCCATCGTCTGCAAGCGCTTGCCAGTTGCCGGAGTTGTCGAGAATCTGAAACGCGGAACCAGCAACATAGGAGGTGTAGTGCGGAAGCGAATCCACCATCCGCACCGCACTCACGGCTTGACTTTGCGTCGAGTAGTTTCCGGCGAAGCTTGTTATTTTAAACTCCTGCCCGGGCTCCACGGTAATGGCACTCTGCCAAAACGGCAGGCCATTCTCCCAAAGTTGACCCATGACCACAATGTCGTTGTTGGCGCGCGCGATAATGCCAAAAACGACCGCAAATGTGAGAGCAGTCGCGATAATCGGAATCAAGTACAGTTTGTGCAAAACCGTTCTTGGCATGGCTGTATCCGGTTGGCGTGGCTATTGTACCCCGCCCCTTTATCCACTGTAAATATAAGACGCTACCTTACCTTTTTTAGAAGATTTTGTCAAGAGCTATAAAAACAACAGGGTTGGCCATATGGTCAACCCTGCGAATTCCGCGATCCGGGCCTTGGAAATTTCAGAAATTTGAACCTCAAGGGCTTGGAGCCCAAGGCCTTTTGTTGGGCCTCGGCCGCTTTGATGATTTGCTGAATCTCATCATCATTAAGCGGGGTGCGCCTATCAGGCGCTTTGCTTGTAGTGCCTTTTTTTCTGGCCAAGGAACACCTCCTTTGAGAAGAAAATACCTTACTCCTATCTTGCGGATGTGTCAAACAAAAAGAAGAGGCCGTCCGCTGGAGATGCGAACGGCCTTGGTGAATCAGCACAAGATGCCGGGGATGACCCTCATGCTGAACCTAATGAAAGATCGTTATGGAGCGCCGAGTGTTACAACGCTCCAAGTTAGTGTTTGCGGCGAGCCCACGGAGTTATTAACCGTGAGTGTGATGGTTCCGGATTTTGCCGCAATGCTCGTGTTGGTTCCGCTTGCCGAACTTCCGGCAAGGGACCAAGTTACTGATGGCGTCGGGGAGCCGGACACGCTCGCCACCAGTGTGAGGGTGGACCCGAACGGAACCGGGCCAACAGTTTGCCCAGCCGCCTTTCCGTTAACTGTTGCGGAATTGATGCTTGCCGCAACAGTGGCCGGAGGTGGAGGTGGAGGAGGAGGTGGTGGTGGCGGTGGTGGAGCCAAAGAAACCGGCTGTTCAACAAACACCGATTTCTCCGAAAGATTTCTGGCTGAATCGCGTGCGCGCAGCCGAATCTCCCGGCGCGTGGGCTGATTGACGGTCGGAAACGCCGCATTTGGAACATTCTGTTCGTAACTCTTGCGGCTTGCCACGCCGGAAAGATCATAGTTCGCGTCCGGAACGAAGACACCATATCCCATAACCACGGACATACTGTCGCTCATGACGAATATGAATGACAGTATGTTGCGTTGTTCCCCTCCCCATACCACATCTCGAATGCCGAGCGCCGGGCCAGTGCGGTCCGGCCGGGAAATAAGCACGGACACAGAGTCCATGTTTCCCAGCGAATCCGCCAGCACCACCACGAGCGTGTTATCCCCGTCGCGCAGATCAAGCCGCGCCACGGACCCCGTGATATCGCTTATGAGAAAGCGATCCCACGGAACCTCGGTTGCCAAACGGATAGTCAGAAACGCTCCGTTCAGCCGGACCGTGGTAAACGCTTTCTCCCCCTTCACCTTCAACCCGGTAATCAGGGTGGAATCAGCGTTGAAGGTAAGCGACTCGAGCGCGGGCGCCGTGGTGTCCGGAATCACGACCGCGAGGTAGAACGACACAGTGAATGTGTCGTATGCCGCGGCGATACGGAACACTCCGGCCGTGTCCGCGACAGCGAACATCGGCCCAAACGCCACGAGCGAGTCAGCCACAACAGCACTGTCCGGAGAAAACAGAGCGGCTGCAACCGTGTCTTGCCGCGCAAGCAGGCCGTTCCGATAGAGCGACGACACCCCCGCAATGTGTGTGGTGTCCCCGCGGACGACGTTGAGCGTATCACCCTCGTTGATGCGCGTTCCGGCTGAATCGCGGAGCGCAAGGCGAAACTCTCGCGCGTACACGTCATCCGTTTTCACGGATCCCGTGAGCACCGCGGGCTCACCACCGAAACCGATTGTTGCGGAAATGCGGACCGTGTCCACCACCCCGTTGGTAATGGTGCGACTCAACACGGTGACGGGCAGTTCACGCGGAACAAATTCGGGATCGCTTGCGCGGACGCCGAAGTGATTTGCGAACACGAAGAAATCCGCAAAGTTCACTTCCCCGTCACCGTTGATATCAAAAACCGATCCCAACGAAGCCGGTTTGCCCCACGCCGACACGAACAGCACAAAGTCCGCGAATTCAACCCGTGAATCCTCTGGCCGGTCCGTGATGCTGAAATCCCCGGGCACACCGGAGAAAACGAGATTAACACTCGCCTCTCTGGTGGTATCGAATGCCGCAATCCGAAATCCTTTGGCATTGGTAATGGCTACGGCAATCGAATCCGGAGCAACCGAGAATCCGCCTTGGACCTTGAACTCAACCTTCAGCTCAAACGCCTGCGCACTCGTAAACTGCACGAGTGCCAGCAGGATGCCGAACAACCCCTTGTACCGAGCCATTGCTGGCCCTCCCATAACAACCTGTAAGGTGCCAAAATAGGCACAATTGCTGGATTTTTATAGAACACTGTCATTTCTGTAAAATGACACTGCAATCTACCATATTTTAATAAAATAGTCAAATCCAAATAATAAAAAGAAAGAGGCCGTTCATCAGGGAGACGAACGGCCTCGTGTTAGCCAAGATGCCAGTGATAGCTCTTGACCAGATAGCATGGAAAGGGCAAAAGAGCGCTATGGAGCGCCGAACGTGATGACATTCCACGTTCGAGTGTCTGTGCCTGCGGAGTTCGCCGTTGTAAGCGTGAGCGTGCCGCTCTTGGCAAGCGTAATCGGAGCGCCGTCCATGGTCCAACTGACGGACGGGTCAGTGCCGGATACGCTCACCGAAAACACAAGCGTGGTTCCAAAGGGCAAAGGCCCGATGGTTCCGCCCGGCGCCACTCCGTTGACGCTGGCCGAGTTGATGCTCGGCGCAACAACTGCCGGAGGTGGGGTTGATGGCGACGGCGCCGAGGGCGGAGGCGGCGGGGGTTGAACCGGCGGCGGTGTTGACGGCGCTGAAGAAGGGTCGAGCGCGGCTTGTGGAAACTCGATAGAACTCGAGTTCACTAATCCGCTTTCGGACGCTCCTTCAACCGCAATCGTCCATAGGATCTCCCGCTCCTCCTCGTTCGGAGGAACATCGAACGTGAAGTATCCCCACCAGTGGTAAGGGTCAAGCGACTCCGTGAGCGAGAGCGGAAACTCTGAATGCTTCTCTCCCCCGGCTCGCACCAGAACCCTCACCATTGAACGTACGGGCTCGGTTGCGCTCGCCACGTCCACGCGGATTTCGATGCCGCGGCCGCTGGCGGGCGCCGAGGTGTAGCGCGTCATCCGCGCGGTAACGCGGGGCGGAACCGGCAGCGGCGCCAGGACCGTAATAACCTGCGCCGCGGTGAGATCCTTGTACGAGTACGAAGCCCTCACGGTGAGCGTGCCATCCTCGTGCCG
>CAZBWF010000041.1:1033-6665 GCA_964495675.1 uncultured Gammaproteobacteria bacterium | reverse complement strand
CAAAGGTGGCAGAGACGCCCTGCGCGTTGAGGGAACTCTTTACCGAGAGGGAGGAGGCACTGATGGGGCCCGTGGTTATGGAGGAAGGGTTAAAGGTGGCCGCAGAAAGGACTCCTCCTACGGTGAGGTTGCCGGAGACGGTTCCGCCAGAGGCGGACAAGGGCCCGACCACAGTGAGGCCTTTGCGGACCGTGAGGGCATCGCGGACATCCAGACCTCCGGAAACGGTGAGCACGCCTTGGCTATTGGTGATTGATGCTTGGCTATTGCCGTCGCTGACGACCAGGGAACGGGTGGTGATTGCCGCATCAGAGATTAATCCGGCAAGGGCGTGAATAGTCCCTGCGACGGCGAGGGGTGCGGTAATGGTGGTGGGGCCGGCCAGGGTGGAGGGGCCAGAGACCGTGAGTGTGGAGCCCGAGAGCGTGCCGGAGGAGAGGGAGGAGGGTGCGGGAGCCGTGGTGCGGGGAATCACGGTTGCGGCGGGCTGGAGGGGGAGCTGGCCTGCGACCGTGGTCGAGGGCAGGCCCGAGACCACCGTGTCATTGCGAGGAAGGGTACTCCCGACCGAGGCAATCCCGTCATCCGTACCACTGGTGTCGGGATTGCCTCGGTCGTTCTCCGAGTACGGCTCACTCCCTCGCAATGACAGCATATACTCCCCTGCTGGTTGAAGAATCCTGGAGAAATCAAGGGAGGTGGAAAGGGTCTCGACTGCCCGGGTGGCCTTATCCACCAGGGAGAGTTCAGTCACCGTAGAACCCAGCTCAACCACCTTCCCGGAAAGGCGGGAGACCAGGGAGGAAGGAGAGGAGGGAGAGAGGAAGGAGAAAGCGCGGGAGAGGGTGCGGGAGAGGGAGAAGGGAGCGCTTGTCTCTTGGGGCTCACTGCGCGCAACGGACTCGCCGGCCACCGTGGGCGCGCCCGAGCCGCTCGCGAGCAGCTCGGCGCCATCTGGACCCGCCTCGTCGCCGTCCAGAAAGCCAGCGGCTGAATCCGCAATCGTGGCGGCTTGCTTGGCGATGCCATGTTTAACAGCAACCAATGAATCCGAAATTTCTGCAGCGGCAGTGCGAACACTATCGGCAGTGGACGCGGCCGCTTGAGTCAGCGCATCCGCGGCCGCGATGAGCGCCCTGCTTGACCAGTCATAAAATGAAGCGCGCGCCGGGGGCAGGGCAAGAACGCCAAAAGCAAGAACCGTAACAGCAAGCCCTGCGGCGTACGGCCGCAAGCGCGAAAACGGGTGCGCGCGGCTCGCCGGAACAAACGCGTCAATCAATTCTTTTCTCGCATACCACTGTCCGTTAATCTGCTTGCCTTTCAACTCTCCGGTTGTAATGGCGCTAATGAGCGCCTCATCTTCCACCGGCATAATGGCCGTGCTTGATGCGGCGTTTTCATGTGCCGATTCTTCATTGTTGTTCTCTTTCCCGCCATGCGCATCCATATACTCCCGCACCCACTCCCGCGTGGTGTACCAATTCCTGCCCTGCTTTACGCCGCGCAGTTTCCCTTGCCGAACGCGGAGCGAAAGATAGCTCGCCGAGTACGGCACCCATGCCTCCTGCGCAATGTCTGAAAGCAAAATGAACTCGGGGTCCATAGCTACTCGCGCTCCTCTCCCCGCTCCACGGCCGCGCCGGCAACGCGCCCGTACAGTTGTTCAATGCTCTCCCGTCCCGCGTCCAGCGCCGCGCTGATGCGCATTTCAATTCCAGGGAGGATGGCGTGAAGCGTGATGGCAACCAGCGTAAGAGCGAGCATTCCTAATTGCAGCTTCAGCAGCGCGCCGCGAATGGGCGCTACGCCTTCCGCTTCCGGCGCCGGGGTTTCGCCTACCGCCGCAACGCCTTGCTCGCGCTCGTACGCCTCAACCCATTCGCGGCGCGTGTGCCACGCGCGGCCGATTTTTTCGCCTCGGAGCTTGCCCTGCCGAATGCGCAGTTTAAGGTACTCGGCGGAATACTGACTGAACCGAGCCGCCTCGGCAAGCGTAAGCAGGCCGCCTTGATTTTTTAAATACTCGTTCACCCACGCAATGGTCGTGCATCGCCCGCCTCCCTCTTCTACGCTCCGGAGCGCCCCGGCCTCGGCCAAAGCAAAAAGCTCGCCCGCCGAATAGGGGGTGAGTTCGCTGATCTCGGCAAGGGAAATTAAATCTTTTTGTTTTGGCATTAAAACCTTAATAAAAAAACAAACCAGACGATGCGAGCGGCGTAGTGCCAGCCAAATGCGAAATATCAAAAGCTCCCTGGTTTGTTTTTGTTTTTTTAGCCCCAGATGCGGCACGGAAATTATCCGATACCGCTATCTAAAGGCCACTTTCATTATAATAAGAATCATCCACAAGCGTCAACAGGTTATCAACAGGAAAGAAACAAAAACTCCCCTATCGGATAAGGCAAAATGCCAATAAACCAAAAACCCTCCGCCGATTCGGCGGAGGGTCTTGAACAGAATATACTTTTACTGTCCGCTCTTGTCGTTCTGGATGGCCTGCACCACGTTGGAATCGTCTTTGAGATCTTCAATAAAGAGCACGTGCTGGCGATTGATGTGCATCCGGTCCATGGGGCCGTGGAGCTCGTTGCCAAGCTTGACGAGCGACAGCTCTCCCTGCCCGGTGGCCGCCTGCTCCTCCCCTTCCTGCGCCTGCTGGAGCGGGCGGGTTACCTGCAGATAATAAATGTCAGCGAGCACCAGTTCAGAGGCGCTGTTGTCCGCGACCTGGCCAAAGTACACCTGGCCGTTCGTGAGGAACACGGCCTGCCAATCTTTCTCAAAACCCGAGAGCCGGTACTGGCTCCACCAAAGCCACCCGGCCGCCAGGAGAATAATCACTGCAACAATGCCGGCGAGTCCGCCAGCCCCGGGCCGCGGAGACGCGCTCCGGCGGCTTGCGGCCTCATGCATTTCGTTTGCCATAGCGTATGTCCTTAATACTACGTACTTATTGTATATGATGGGCTTTGGGTGTCAAGATTATCACAATTCTATCTCCGTATAGTCCGCTCGATTTCCCGTTTGACATCTCGCCGCTTAATCGCCTCGCGCTTCTCGTACTGCTTCTTTCCGCGGCCGACGCCAAGTTCAACTTTAATGATGCCTGCCCGATTCAGAACCGCAAGCGGGAGCAGTGTGTACCGCTTCTCCTTGAGCTTCCCAATGAGTGACGCGAGCTCTTTCTTGTTGAGCAATAATTCACGGGAGCGTGTCGGGTCGTACCCCTGCTGGACGCCGGCAGCCGGTTTGTAGGGAGCGATGTGTGCGCCAATGAGGCGGGCCCTGCCATCCGCGCCCACGGTTGCATAACTCCCCTTGAGATTCACCTGGCCGCCCTTTGCGGACTTCACTTCAGGCCCGGTAAGCTTGATGCCGGCCTCGTACGTATCCAAAATTTCATAATCCGAACGGGCACGCTTATTTATGGCAATGACAGATGGCATAGTGATGGTAGTATAATTTCTAATTGCTCTACAGTCAAAACACCAATAACCAAACATCAAACACCAAGAAAACACCAAACAATCAATAACCAAAAAAGAATCCTTTTTGAAGTTTTGGAATTTGATGTTTTCTTGGTGTTTGGAAATTGGTGTTTGGTGTTTATCTTGGACTTTGACATTTAGCTTTAAATACGGTACTTTAATCTCTGTGCTATCAGCACGCACGGGGATGCAAAAAGTCGCTCCAAAAGCTCTTTGCCATTCGGCCAATCCGTCACCTGCTTGAACGTGACGCTAATACCCTTCAAGCATCCTACAAATGCCAACAGCATTGTAAGCAGAGTTAAGAACGCAATTGCTTCCGCCTTTGCGCTTCCGACCTTTGCGCCAGTTCTCGCCTAACAAGGCAGGGACCATCGCCCGCTCTGGGCCTGAACGGGGCATCGGCGGTGTCATATAACCAGGCTTGCGGGGTAGTGAAGCGAAGCTTCTACTACTCCCGATTGGCAGGTACGCGCTCCCTCGCGGCCCTGCGACATTCTTTGGGATCGCAGTTGGGCTGTTTTGTCCGCTTTGAAGCCCGGCTGTTAAACATTCAAGCGGACTACGATTGTACTGCCGCGGGCAATCCTTTTGGCCACATGGGTGAAAGACCCATCATCTCCACCATGAAGTATTTATGAGCGCAGCGAATAAATACTTCATGGTGTCCTGTAGTCAAGCGAGTGTAACGAGCGGCACAAAACACCAAAAACCAAACATTAGGAAAGCATCAAAAAAACAAATAACAAATTACAAACAAATTCCAATGACCGAAATTCCAAATTCCAAACCCTATGATTCCGGCCGTTACGACTTGGAACAGAGAACAGAACGGTTCGCAAAGCGTTGCAGAGTATTTGCCAAGAAACTGCCCAGGACTATCGCCAATATTGAAGACGTAAAACAAATGATAAGGTCAACCGGTTCGTCTGCGGCTAACTACATTGAAGCCAACGAGTCGTTAAGCAAGAAGGATTTTCTCCACCGAATGCGTATTTGCAGAAAAGAAGCCAAAGAGAGCCGGTTATGGCTGCGCCTTGTGTACGTCGGCAATAATCAAACACTTGAAGAAGAGCGCCGACAACTTGAACAAGAATCAGATGAACTTCTCAAGATATTCAGTTCAATTATAGAAAAATCAGCATAAGAGCTGTTTGTGATTTTGAACATTGGAATTTGTGATTTGTTTGTTATTTGGTGCTTGTAATTTGTAATTTTATTGGTTTTTGGTGTTTTAAGTCATTTGTAACTTTATGCAACGACGCTCACCGGCATTTTACCGAAAACGGCGCGGCAAGATTGAGGAACGCGCGCACCGCTTTCGGGTCAACAAATTCATCCGCGCGCCGCGGCTCATGGTGATTGATGAAAACGGCGTTACGCTCGGCGAGCTTGCGCTCGCCCAGGCGCTCGGGATTTCCGAGGAGCGCGGCTTTGACTTGGTGGAAGTTCAGCCCAAAGCAGTGCCGCCCATTGCCAAACTGTTGGACTATGGGCAGTTCCAGTACGAGCAGGAAAAGCACCGCCAGAAGCAGAAATCCAAGCAGAAAAAAATCGAGATAAAAGGCGTGCGGCTTTCACTGCGCATCGGCGACCACGATTTGGAAACGCGGCGCGGCCAAGCCGCCAAGTTTCTTGAGCAGGGGCACAAGGTGAAAATAGACATCGTGCTCCGCGGCCGCGAAAAGGCCCATGCCGACCAAGCGCAAGGAATCATGCAGGCGTTCGCTAAAAATCTCGGCGAGGACGTGTTCGTGGAACAACCAATCTCAAAGCAGGGAGGAAAACTCTCGCTGGTTATCGCGCGGCGGACTTGACACCTGCCTCTGTTTTGATTACACTATTTTTTATTATGCCGAAACTTAAAACACGCAAATCAGCGGCAAAGCGCATCCGCATCACCAAGACGGGCAAAGCAATCAAGCGCGCGGCAGGGCAAGATCACTTCAACAGCCGCGAGCGCGGCATAACCACCATGAATAAGCGGCGGGATGTTTCCCTTTCCAAGGAATCCGCCAAGCAGGTAAGGAGCATGATGCCCTATGCCCAGTAATACAACTTCGACTGCTGTACCTACCTCTGTTGCACAGCGGCATAGAGAAGTGTATTATAAGCATGTGAGTTTAAAAAATAAAAATTAT
>CAZBWF010000041.1:609-1023 GCA_964495675.1 uncultured Gammaproteobacteria bacterium | reverse complement strand
GCAACAGAGGTGTCGAAGTTGATATACTGGGTATGCCTAGAGTAAAACGCGGAATACAACACACTAAGCGGCGCGGCAATATCCTTAAAAAAGCCAAGGGCTTTAAGTGGGGCCGCAAGAACAGAATCAAGCTTGCCAAAACCGCGGTCACGAAAGCCGGAGCGCACGCGTACCGCGACCGCCGCGTTAAAAAACGCACAACCCGCGCGCTTTGGCAGATTAAAATCAACGCGGCCGCACGCGCAAACGAAACCACCTACAGCCGCCTGGCACACGCGCTCAAAACCGCGGGGAGCGCCATCGACCGCAAGGCGCTCGCGGGACTAGCCGAGCACAATCCGGAAATCTTTTCTGCGCTGGTGAAGCAGATTGCAAAAAAGTCGCCAAGAGTCATCTTCAGTGCCTCTGCTAGCC
>CAZBWF010000041.1:335-599 GCA_964495675.1 uncultured Gammaproteobacteria bacterium | reverse complement strand
ACGAATTTGAACATGAGCCAAAAGTGGCGGAAGCTTCCGGCCAGCACAAACAAGTGAAACACACCATGCATGCCAAACCACCGATGCCGCGGGACAATGCGCTCCAAGGCGAAAAAAACAACGCCGACCGTGTAAAAAAGCCCGCCCGCCATGAGCCACCATACGCCCTCGCGCGGCATGAATCGGACAAGAGGGCCGAACGCAATAACAATCAACCAGCCCATGGACAAATACGGCACCACCGTGTACCACTTATTAAGGTGG
>CAZBWF010000041.1:0-325 GCA_964495675.1 uncultured Gammaproteobacteria bacterium | reverse complement strand
CCCCCAGAAGAGCAAGTCCCCAGATAATCCCGAATATGGTCCACCCCCAGCCGCGGTTCGGGAACATGAGCGTAATGGGCGTGTAGGTTCCCGCAATGAGCACGAAAATCATGGCATGGTCAATGCGCTGAAAAAAGTGCTTTGCCGCGCTCGTGATGGGAATGTAGTGGTAGAGCGCGCTCGCCAAGTACAAAAGCACCAAACTCGTTCCGAACACTGTGAACCCCACAATGTGCGCCGCCGTGCCGTGCCGTACCGCATACACCACCAGCAGCAACAGCTCCGCAATCGAAAAAATCGTCCCAATGAATTGAATTAAACTGGC
>CAZBWF010000040.1:0-6838 GCA_964495675.1 uncultured Gammaproteobacteria bacterium | reverse complement strand
GAGGAGGCGGCAAGCGAAGTGAAATCTGACGCAGTGCCCAGGGAGTCCGAGACGAGATTCGTGACTGATGCGCCGGCTTCTTGAGCGAGGGTGCGGGTGGCAACAGCAACAGAGCGGCCAGCGTCAGCGGCGGTGCGGGCAATGGCTCCTTTGACGCGGGTTGTGTGCAGGGCAACGGTCTCTGCCGCAGAGGCGACAGAATCCAATGCTTCCGCAGACCAGTCGTAGAACGAAGCGCGGGCAGAGGGAGAGGAGAGGAGCACAGCCGCCAGAATGGTGGCCATTGCTCCAAGGGCATAGGGACGCAGGCCTGAAAAGAGGCGTGAGATGAGATGCGAGAAGGCGCGGGAGATGAGAGAAGCGGAAGAGGCGGCGAAGCGGGTGAAGAGGAGCAGGGCTCTCGCGATGATGCGGAACGGAAGAAGAGCAAACAAAACAACAGCGCGGCCGCCCTGGGCCATGCCGTGCGCAAGCGAGGTGAAGGCATGGGCAAGCCGCGCGCCAAATGCCTGCTTCTTTCGAGCGGCAACCACGTCCGTGACCCAGGCATCCGCCGGGCGGGCGGGACGAAGCGCGGGAGTGAAAACGGGATGGCTGACCGGAGGCGCAACAGGAGCAACGGGCGCGGATTGAATTGCCGGCGCATAACTAGTTCGGGCAAGTTCCGGTTTTACCCCATGCTCGGCAATGTACCAGCTTAACCAATCGCGCCGGCTGTACCACTCGTCCCCGATTTTAACGCCATTTAAAATTCCTGATTCCAGGGCATTGACGAGCTCCTCGCGCGGATACGCAACTACCTTCAAGAGCTCATCCAGCGCCACGGTGCGCAGGTACTCATCGCTCAGTTTGCTGTTCGAGCTCGCGGGGAAAGAAAGGTTGTTTTCGACCGATACCGAAGCCACGGTCGCCATGTACTCATCAAGCCACTCTTTTGTCGTATACCACTGGCGACCAATACGTTTTGCTTTCAGTTTCCCCTGCCGAATGCGGAGCGAGAGATAGTTGGCAGAATACGGAACAAGCCCCTCGGCCTCGGAAAGCAAGAGTAATTGTTTTTTATTGGGTTTTTGTTTTGCCATCAGTCAATCAATATTGGATGCCACTATCAAAAAATACGAAACAATATTGCATAGTTACTATACCAAATAGTATGCCGTTCTGCCTAGAGAATTATCCCCATAAAAAAGCCGGCCGTTTTGAGGCGACCGGCGGCAGCGATGCGAACCCTCCAGAGCATAGTGCTCAAAAAAGGATGCGTCTCTTGAGGGTTACTGTACGGTAAGCGTGAACGCGGCATTGATGCCGTTGAACCCATGGCCCTCGGCAATCTCCGCAACCCAGGCCTCGGCCTGCTCCCGCGTGGCAATGCCCATCTTCACAACGGCCTCCGTGATGTCCACGGACTCGTTATGCTTCACCACTGGAGGACGAAACCCGTTGAGGATTCTTCTGTCCTGCAACAGCATCATCCCCACCCAGGTGGTTGTGATCGCAAACCCTGCTCTGCGGGCTTCTTCCATCGTAACCTCCCCTTGTGAAAGAGCATGAAAACAAAAATCCCCGGCCGATGTGGCCAGGGGGTTCGTGTATGCAGAGAGTACGGTACAACCCAAACCTAGCCACGCTCCGTAAGGAGGAGGCCGAGGAGAAGGACTGTGCTGTGGCTCTGGTAGTGCATACGCTTGTCCGCCTTTGGCGGAATAGCGCCAGTATACCGCACCTAGTAATCCTGTCAAGGCGGGTGTTGAAAAACCGCTTGACAGCACAAAATAATCCGCTATGATACCCCCATGACAACGCGCCACGCCTATTTCTTTAGCTTTTACTTTACGCTGACCGGAAGATCGGCTGCTTGAGCTTTGTCTAAAGCACTACCCGCTAAAGCTGATCTTCCACGAAGGTCAGCTTTTTGGTTATTGAAGCAGTTCATTCATAACTCAAAGGAGGAGAGCGTATGGCTCCGATAACGGACAATGCCAACATTTTTATGGAGAGGGTCCGGCCCCTGCCGACTCCCGGCCACGTGAAACAGCAGTATCCGGTTACCCCCGAGCTCGAGCGGCGCATCAGCGCCCATCAGGAAACCATCAAGCAGATTCTGCGGGGAGACGACCCGCGGTTCCTCGCGATTGTGGGGCCGTGCTCCGTGCACCACCTCGGCGCGGCCATCGAGTACGCAACATGGCTCTGGCAGGAAACGAAACACCTGCGCGACCGCCTCTATCCGGTCATCCGGCTTCACGTGGAGAAACCGAGGACCCTCGCGGACTGGCCCGGCATCTTCTACGACCCGGTCGGCGACCGGACTGGTAACATCCGAGATGGCATCATGCTATCGCGCCAGCTTATTTGGAGCGTGGCGCAGACGGGGCTCCCTGTTTCAACGGAAATCATGACCCCGGACACGGGCGCGTATCTCGGGGATTTGCTCTCGTTCTTCTGGATTGGGGCGCGCACGTCCGAGTCGCCCTACAACCGCTGGATTGTGAGCGGCCTCACGGCCCCCTTCGGAGTCAAGAACGGCACGGGCGGCGGGCTCGATCAGGCAGCTGAGGGAATTGTCACTATCAGGAATCCGCACTCGTTCATCGGCCCCAATGAAGACGGCATCACGTGCGAAATTCCAACGCGCGGCAATAGCCACGGCATCATGGTTCTGCGCGGGGGCGCTTCCGGTCCCAACTACACCATGGATGGTGTCGCGGCAGCCAAGCGCGCGCTCCGCAAACACGGCCTTCGCGAATGCCTCCTCATCGACACCTCCCACGGCAACTCCAACAAAGATATCAGCAGAGTGCCGGATATTTGCCGAACGGTTGCGCGCTCCCGCGCAACGGGCGAGGAGAGCATCCGGGGCGTGGCAATAGAGGGTTGGTGGAAAGACGGCAAGGCGGAGGGTTTTCCGGCGACGCTCGCGGCGGCAGACCCATACCTTTCGCTCACGGATCCGTGCATTGGAGTTGAAACGACCAAGCAAATTCTCAACGAAATACACGCGGCGCTCCCGTGTTGCGAGAGGAGGATCGGCATCACTCAGGCCGCGGACTGAAATAGTACGCGCATGCCAAGAGCCCGCCCGCCGAATCGGCGCGGCGGGCTTCTTTTTTTTCATTCCCTCTCCTTACTAAGGAGAGGGTTAGGGTGAGGTTAAGATGTTGCCAAAATGCTCCGCTTGTACGACTCCAAATTTTCCAGCGCAATGCCCGTGCCTTTGGCCACGCACAGGAGCGCCTCATCTGCTGTGTAGGCAGGCACGCCGGTTGCCTGGGCGATGAGGCGGTCCATGTTCCGCAAAAGCGAGGAGCCGCCCGAGAGCACAATGCCTTTATCAATTACGTCTGCGGCAAGTTCCGGCGGCGTGTTCTGGAGCACGGTTTTAACGGCCGCAATAATGCCTTCGAGTTCGGCCTGAATCGCCTCGGTCACGTCGTCCGAGGTCACGGTAACGGTCCGTGGGAGGCCCGAAACCATGTCCCGTCCCCGCACCTCGGCAGACATTTTTTTCTGAAGATACAGCGCGGAGCCGATGTTGATTTTAATCTCCTCGGAGGTGCGCTCGCCGATGGCCAAATTGTATTTCCGGCGCACATACTCGGAGATGGCCGCATCAAACTTGTTGCCGCCGATGCGCACCGACGTGTTTGCCACAATGCCGCCCAAGGAGATGACTGCCATTTCGCTGGTGCCGCCGCCGATGTCAATAATCATATGCCCCGAAGCGGATGCAATGGGAATGTTGGCGCCAATGGCCGCGGCAATGGGCTCCTTAATGATGTATGCGGCGCGCGCGCCCGCGGCAATGGTCGCATCAATCACGGCGCGGCGCTCTGTTGAGGTGATGCCCGCCGGCACCGCCACCATCACCTCCGGGCGAATGAGGCGGAAAGAGCCCAGCGCTTTGTTGATGAAGTACCGGAGCATGGCTTCGGTTGTTTTGTAATCCGCAATCACGCCGTCTTTCAGCGGACGGGACGCCACAATGGTGTCCGGCGTCCTGCCGAGCATTTCCTTGGCCTCGTCCCCCACGGCCAGCACGGTCCGGTCGGAAAGCGAAACCGCCACCACCGAGGGCTCATTCAGGACAATCCCCTTTCCCGGCAGGTGAACCAACGTGTTTGCGGTGCCCAAATCAATCCCAATTTTTTTAACAAAGAGGGCCATACTACAGGATAAGGATAGTAGGGAATCATAGCGTTAAAACGCGCCGGCGTCAACGACCCTGTCCTCCCCCAAATCCCATTTTTTGGCAAACCGAGAACCCGAAGGCAATATGATATCAAACTCCAGCATGTGCGCCGCGGCGCCTCCTTGCTTTTGCACAAGCAGGGTGTAGCCCCTCTCCTCCATTCGCGCGGCAAGCGGACTCGGCAGTTCGTACGTAAACGAAAGTGTTTCTGACGTGTTGGGTTCGATGGAAATGAACGTGCCGAAGACGGTTTTGCCATGCTCGTCGCCGATGACCACCCGTTCTTCATTGCCTGCGGCGGTCACAAGCTTTGCGCCGAGCGGCACGTACACGCGCGTATACGTGCGGTAGCGCGTGGTTTTCCAGTCAAAGCCGGCCGTGTGGTTATAGGTGATTGCCGCCGTGGCGCGGAGCGCGCCGTTCCCGGCCGGCGCAAGCGTGTATGCAATGGTTCGTTCGATTGCCGGGTCGCTCTTGAGCGAGCCGAGATTAGCGTCCACCACGTAGAGGTAGTCGCCCTCGGTTTCGCGGATGCGATTGTCCCACCCGGCGGCTTGAACCGCGCTCTGGATGCTCGAATCCGTAAAATAAAGCATGAGGTGTTTTTCCTTAAACGAGGCAGCCGCTTTTGGCAGGAACAAACGAATCTGCGCGGCATCGAGCGAAAACAGCCGCTCTTTGAGCTCGCGAGCCAGCTCATCAATAACCTGCTTTCTGTTTTCAGGAGTAATGCCCTCCTCGCGGAACCCGAGCTCAACGTGGTACGCGAGCGTGTCAACCAAATTCTCCGGAGTGAACGCAACGTCGCCGACAGTAACCGGTCCGGCGACGGAAAGCAAATCCTCAATAAGCTGGGGGGTAAACGCAATGACGCCGTCAAAACGGGCAACAGGCCCGCGTTCGTCTTTGTAAAATTGGATTGCGCGCGCAGCTGTGCTCGGAAAATCCGGGTCCCAGTTTGCATCGCGGAAAAACCACTGGGACTGCTTGAGGTAGCGCCGGATGGGCTCTGGGGGGATTTTCTCGTTATAGCTCTTTGCCGGCTCGTCTAAATTGTACACGTTTTCGGTTTCAAACCGGGCAATGGAACCATGTGAGAGCGTAACAACGCCAAACGTGCCGATAAAGCCGCCCGTGGGCCTAAGCTCCGTATTGTTTTGTAAAAGCAGGAGGTAGGTTTTGGGCTCCGGGTAGCCGAGAAGCTCTGGCGCGGCCGCAAGCCAGGGTTCGGCGGCGCGGACGATTTCAAGAACCCTGGTGAGTTTATCGGCGGAACTCCTAATGAGGTTTGATGCGATAGGAAGCCGGGTTTCTTTTTGAGCGGCCGCAAGCAAAAGGAGCGCGAGTTCAGCCCGCTCGCGCGCTTCGCGCCAGAGCCCTTCTGATTCCGCAAGCGAGGCCAGAAATAGGCGTTTATCCTCGTCCGTAAAATCGCCATACGAGGAAACGCCCTCTTTTTGAATCAAGGGGATGGAACCGAGCCACTCGGTTATCCTAAGGCCAGATTCGAGCATAATGCTTCCCGCGGCCAAAACGCGCTTGGTGGAGCGCATCTCAAAAGGATACAGCCGGCGCACAGTCCGATGGAGCGATTCCATGTCCTGTTGCGCCTTGAGGAGCGTTTCGCGCGCCGCGCCGATATCGCGCGCAACGAGCGCGGCTTCAAGCTTCGGCGCGGCGGCTGTGATTGCCCGCGCGCCGCGCCAGAGCGCTATGCACTGATAAGCGTAAAAAAGCGCCAACGCGCCGAGCACAGAAAGCGCCGCGGCGCGAACATGGTGGCGCTGGGGCAAAAAACGGGAGAATTGCTTAATGTGATGTAACATACTCTGTCATTACCACCGGCGGCTTGAGGCCCCACTTGCTAAAATACTTGCACGCGCTCCACACGTGCACCCACGCCATTCTGCTCATGAGCGCTTTGTAGAATCTACCGGTGTCCGATGCGCGGCTGTGATAGTGGATGATTTCAATGTCAGAGCAGTACCACACCTCCCAATCCTTTGCCCAAAACCTGCGGCACCAATCCGTATCCTCCAAAAACAAAAAATACCGCTCATCCATGAGCCCGACCTCGGCAAGGGCGGAAGCGCGGATAATCATGCACGAGCCCTGCACCCAGTCCACGCGCCGATTTTGGGAGTGGTCCCAATCCGTCATGAGGTAATCGTTTATGGCGCGGCGTGCGAACGAAAAACGCGCGAGCGGCGTGCGCCGGTACATGAGCACCTGCGGCGTGGGGAACCGGTAGCAAAAGTACTGGAGCGTGCCGTCCGGCGAAAGGAGCCGCGGACCCGCAACGCCGACCCGCGGGCGCTCGTCCATAAAATCCACCATTGCCTTGAAAGAGTTTTCCCAAATCACGATATCCGGATTCATGATGAGCGAATATCTGCCCCGCGCCTCGCGGAGCCCCAAATTGTTGCCGGCCGCATATCCCCGATTCTCTTTCGCTTTCACCAAGCGGACAGCCGCAAACCGCGGAAGTATTTTTTGTTCAATATATGAAACGCTTCCGTCAGTCGAGGCATTATCCACGATGATAATTTCGTACTCCAACCCCGCCTTCTCCCCTCCCGTATGCTCAACAATACCCTTGATGCAGGGCAGAAGGAAATCTTTGGAGTTATAATTGAGGATAATGATTGA
>CAZBWF010000039.1:0-6898 GCA_964495675.1 uncultured Gammaproteobacteria bacterium | reverse complement strand
GAGGGTACCACAATGCGGTCTTTCATCAAGAAGGATTGGGGGTGGAGTATTCCGCTGGCGATCATGTTGTTCGTGGCGTCGAGCGTCCAGTCCTGCCTGAACACCATGGTCAAGTACGGCGACGGAGCCGCGGCTTGGACGATTATGCGGGAGGGTGACCATTTCAAAGTCACAGTCCAGATGCCCAATCCCGGCATAGCGACACCAACGTTCACAGCCGTCAAGACAGTCAAAACCGTGGGCGAAGGTGAGTTGTTCGCCCGAAACATGGCCAACATGAACATGATGTCCGCCCACGGCGTTGATCTGGCGAAGAGGTACCTCAATCCGGAGCGGGACAAACCGTGGATTTACGACGGGCCTCCGGGTCCAGTCATTCACCTGAATGCGGGGACGCACACGACCCTCTATGTAGGGTCATACGGGCTCAAGCCGTTCCGCTACCAGTGGCGGAGGAACGGGAAGGTAGTGTCGGATGTTTCCGACAACAGCAACCTGAACCTGACCGGCGGGCCTGGCGTAAGCGGTCTGTACGACTGCGTCGTCAGCAACTCGTTCGGTGCCGACACCTCCGGTGTCGTATCCGTGGTGGCGCAGTAAGCCCCAATCGTTCATCGAGCCCGAACCAACCGCCAACGCGCGACGCCCACAACACAAAAGCCCCAAATCACAGGAAGTGGTGCGGGGCTTTTTCTTTTGGGAAAAAACTTCCTATATTACACAATTCTACAAAAAAATCAAGGGCTCTCTAGCATTGACAAGGAGGTCACGGCATCAAACAATATGAATACGCGGGACTTTCATAATCAGTAAGAATTTGGTATACTAGCACGTGTTTATGGAACTTGACGCACGCTCCAACGCGAACAGCACCTCGCATAAAGCGCGGCACGAGCCGCGCACCATAGAGGAGAAGGCGGTTTCCGCCACGCACATGCTCCACGGCCTTGCGCTCTCGGCCATTATTTCGGGCTACATTTTCGGCCCGCTTTTGATTCTCGGCGGCATCCCATGGTTCCTCTACAAGCAGGGCATCGTGAGCAAGTGGGTGGTGGCGGTGTGCATCATCCTCGCCTTTGTCGCCTCCAACACCCTCATTATCACTCGCGCAAAAAAGCTCATCACGGGCTTCAACCACAAAACCGGCATTAAGGACCCCACGCCCGAGCAGGCGGCCAAGTGGCGCGCGACGCGGAGGTATAATCCCGAAGATGACGATTTCTAACCTATGGACTTCTCACTCGCCCCCAACATACTCGGTTACATCAGCGGCTTCCCTGTTACCAACACCCTATGGGTGGCCGTGCTCGTCAGCATCATCCTCGTGCTCCTGTTTGCGCTCGCGCGCGCGCGGCGGCGCACGGTGCCGCGGGGACTGCAACTCTTTTTGGAAACGATTGTTGAGGGGGGATGGAAGTTGATTCGCGATTCGAGCGGCTCCGAGAAAGTGGCAAACCGCCTGCACCCGTTTGCGCTCACCGTATTTTTGCTCTTCATCGTCGGCAACCTGCTCTCATTTCTCCCCGGGCTCTCCTCCATCACCTACCGCGGGATGCCGCTCTACCGAACCGCGACCACGGACTACAACATGGTGCTCATCATTGCGCTCTTCTTTATCATCATGGTGCAGATGGTATCCATCACCACCGGCGGGGTGCTGAACTACATTAAAAAATTTTTCAACTTCTCGAGTCCTCTCAATTTTATTCTCGGCTTTTTTGATATCATCGGTGAAACCGCAAAGCTCGTTTCCATCTCGTTCCGTTTTTTCGGCAACGCGTTCGCGGGCGAAGTGCTCGTGGCCGTGCTCCTCTTTATTTTCCCGTACGTTCTGCCGCTGCCGTTTCTGGGCATCATCCTGCTCTCCTCAATCGTCCAGCCGGCCGTGTTTGCGCTGTTGGTGATGATCTACATACAGATGGCAATTGTGGCCAAAGAAGCGGTTGAATCAAAAGCGCATACTACCTAATTATAGTTTTGCTCATCATTAACGACATATCTATGGATATTGAAGCAGCACGCGTTATCGCAGCGGGAATTGCCATGGGCCTGGGCGCCATCGGGCCCGGCATTGGCGAGGGCTACATCGGCGGCAAGGCGCTGGAGGCCATGGGCCGCAACCCCGAGGCCGGCAACACCATTTTCACGCGCATGTTCGTGGCAATGGCCGTTACCGAATCCACGGGCATCTACTCGCTCGTTATTGCGCTTCTCGTACTCTTTGGCTAGCATATGGAACTCCTCCAAGCATTCGGCATCGACATCCGCCTCCTCGCAGCAAACTTCATCAACTTTTTGCTGTTGGTCGGCATTTTGTATAAGCTTGGATACAAGCCCATATTGAAGTTTGTGCGCGAGCGGCAGGCAACCATTGAGCGCGGCGTAAAACACGCCCAACAAGCGGAAGAAAAACTCAAAGAAGCCAAAGAAGGCGAGAAACGCGCGCTCGCGGCGGCGCACCGCGAGGCGCAAGCCATTCTCGCCCGCGCCCGCGAGCAGGCGGATGTGCAAGCCGGGGCAATCGTGAAGCGCGCGGAAGACGAGACAAAAAACATTGTGGCGCGCGCCAAAAAAGAGATTCGGCTGGAGCAGGAACAGGCAATCGCGCGCGCGCGACGGGATGTGGCGCACCTCGTGGTGAGCGCAACCGAACAGGTTCTGCGGAAAAAGATGGATGCACAAGAAGACGAACGCTTCATTAAAGAAGTGCTGAAAGAGGTATGAACGCCGCGCCGCGACACTTGGGAACCGCGTGGTACGAACTCTTGATGGAAACACCCGCGCGCGAACGAAAAAAAATCACCCTCGGCTTTTTAAAAATGCTCCACAAGCAAGGCGCGCTCGGCATGTTGCCGGAGATTGTGCGCATCATGGAAGATATCGAAGCGGCGCGTACCGGCAACGTTGCCGTAACCGTTACAGCCGCGCGGGATGTTGATGAAGCGGCCGTTAAAAAACTAGCCACAGCGCTTGTCGGGGAAAAATCGGTCCGCATCACCCGCCGGAAGAACGAACATGTCCTGGGCGGCGTCCGGATTGAAACCAAAAATAAGCGCTGGGATTTGAGCATCGCAAGCGCGCTCTCGCAACTTCGCAAGCAATTACAATAACCGACTATGGACTCAATCATCGAGCAACTCAAGCAGGAAATACAGGGATTTAAAGCGTCCGTGAAAGAAGAAAAAATCGGAACCGTAATTTCGGTTGCAGACGGCATTGCCTACGCCACCGGGCTCTCGGACGTGCGCTCCATGGAAATGGTTGAGTTTGACAATGGCATCACTGGCGTCGCCTTGAACCTGGAGGAGGGCCGCGTGGGCATGATGGCGCTCGGTGATTACACGGGCATCCGCGAGGGCATGGGCGTAAAGGCCTCCGGAACTATTCTTGAGGTTCCGGTCGGGCCCGAGCTTATCGGCCGCGTGGTGAACCCGCTCGGGCAGCCCAAGGACGGCAAACCGCTCAAGACCAAAAAGACCGCGCCTGTTGAGCGCATTGCCCCGGGCGTCATCACCCGAAAATCCGTGCACCAGCCCGTGCAGACCGGCATCAAATCCATTGATGCCATGGTTCCCATCGGACGGGGCCAGCGCGAACTGATTATTGGAGACCGCCAGACCGGAAAAACCGCAGTAGCGATTGACGCCATTCTGAACCAAAAGGGGCAGGACATGGTTTGCATCTACGTGGCCATCGGACAAAAGGAAAGCAAAATCGCCTCCCTTGTGGCGCGGCTCGAAAAAGCCGGGGCCATGGACTACACCATTGTGGTCTCGGCATCCGCCTCTGAACCTGCGGCGCTGAACTTTCTGGCGCCGTACGCCGGGTGCGCCATGGGCGAATATTTTATGGATTCAGGCAAGGACGCGCTCATCATCTACGACGACCTTTCCAAACACGCCGTCAGCTACCGCCAAATTTCACTGCTTTTGAATCGCCCGCCGGGCCGCGAGGCATATCCCGGGGACGTATTTTATTTGCATTCTCGCCTCTTGGAACGCGCCGCAAAGCTCAATGAAGACAATGGCGGCGGTTCGCTCACCGCGCTCCCGATTATCGAAACGCAGGGGAACGACGTTTCGGCCTACATTCCCACGAACGTGATTTCCATAACCGACGGCCAAATTTACCTTGAGTCAAGCTTGTTCAACAAAGGATTCCGCCCTGCCATCAATGTGGGACTCTCGGTTTCCCGCGTGGGAGGCGCCGCGCAGATTAAAGCCATGAAGAAAGTTGCCGGCTCTTTGCGGCTTGATCTGGCCCAGTTCCGCGAACTCGAGGCCTTTACCCAGTTCGGCTCGGATTTGGACGAGACGACCAAAAACCAGCTTGAGCGCGGCAAGCGGCTCGAAAAACTCCTCGTCCAGCCGCAGTACTCCCCCATTCCGATTGCAAGGCAGGTTGTGCAGATGTATGCAGCCGTCACAGGATTAATGGATGATGTGGCTGTTGAGCATATCCAAAAATTTGGATCAGGGCTTGCGGAATACGTGGAAGAGCAAGAGAGCGGACTAGCGGAAACCATCAACGAAAAAAAAGAATTTGACGAAGCATGGGAAAAAAACATGCGCAAAGCCGTTGAGAGCTATAAAGCCATTGCCGATGCCTCCTGGTTTGTTGAACAGGAGTAGCGCAATATGCCAGCCAATGCCAAAGAAGTAAAAGTGCGGCTTGGGTCCATTAAAAATACCCGCAAAATAACCAAGGCCATGGAGCTTGTGGCGGCAAGCAAAATGCGCCGCGCCGTGGATGCCACGCTTGAAACGCGCGCCTACCATGAGCACGCGTGGGGCATTGTGGAACGGCTCATCAACTCGCGGCTTTGGTTCGATTCGAAAAACCCCGTCAAGCGCTTTTTTGAACCCGCCGCCGATGCCTCGGAGGACAGTCCCACCACCATTGTGCTCTTTGCCGGCAACCGCGGCTTGGCAGGCGCGTTCAATGCAAACGTGCTGAAGCTTGCGCTCGCTCATCTTGCAAAGCTTGGGAAAAACCGCACCCGCATCGTTGCCATTGGCACGCGGGGCGCGGCCACGCTCTCGGCATTGGGCTTCGAAGTGCATCTGGCGTTCAAAAAAGATGATACCGCCGAAGACGATAGGAGCGTCCTTGTGGTGGCGGATTCACTCTACCGCTCGTTCCGTGCCATGGAAACAAACCGCGTACTTGTGGCTTACACCAATTACAAAAGCGCCATTGCGCAGGAGGCGGTGATGAAACAACTGTTTCCGTTCAAACTGCCCCCGGAAGTGGGCGCGCTGGACGAAGATGCAAGCGCAGTTCCGGCTTCAGAAAAAAAGAACGGCCTTGAGTACCTCTACGAACCCAACAAATTCGAAGTGCTCGAGTACCTCACGCCCCGCATTGCCGAAGCCGAACTCTACCAAGCGCTCCTCGAATCCAACGCATCCGAGCACAGCGCCCGCATGGTGGCCATGAAGAACGCCTCGGACGCGGCGGCCGAAATGGCCGAGGATTTAACCCTTGAATACAACAAAGCGCGGCAAGCCGCCATTACCCAAGAGATTGCGGAAATTTCCGCAGGAAGGGCAGCAGTAAGCTAATTATATGAAAGGCACAATATCCCAAATCATCGGTCCGGTTGTTGACGTAGTATTCCCAGAAGGCGCTGAACTTCCGGCCATTTATGACGCGCTTGAGCTTGAGCACGCGAACAAGCGGCTCGTCTTTGAGGTGCAGTCCCACGTAGGCGCGAATACCGTCCGCGCCATTGCCATGGATTCAACCGACGGCCTTGCGCGCGGCATTGAAGTGGCCGCAACCGGCGCGCCCATTTCCGTGCCCGTGGGGAAAGAAACGCTCGGCCGCATTTTTAATGTTATCGGCGAGCCCATTGACGGCGGAAAACCGGTTGAAAAAACCCAACGCGACCCCATTCACCGCCAAGCGCCTTCGTACACGGACCAATCAACTCAAACCCAAATTCTTGAAACCGGCATCAAGGTGATTGATTTAATTTGCCCGTTCGTGAAAGGCGGAAAAGTGGGGCTCTTCGGCGGCGCCGGCGTGGGCAAAACCGTGGTGATTCAGGAGCTCATCAACAACATCGCAAAAGCGCACGGCGGCTACTCGGTGTTCGCCGGCGTGGGAGAACGCACGCGCGAGGGCAATGATTTGTACCACGAAATGAAAGGCGCCGGGGTCTTGGACAAAGTTGCCATGGTGTTCGGCCAGATGAACGAACCGCCGGGAGCGCGCATGCGCGTGGGGCTCTCGGGCCTCACTATTGCGGAAAACTTCCGCGACCGCGACAAGCAGGATGTGCTCTTCTTCATGGACAACATCTTCCGCTTCACGCAGGCCGGGAGCGAGGTCTCGGCGCTCTTAGGGCGCATCCCCTCGGCCGTGGGCTACCAGCCCGCCTGTGCGCAGGAAATGGGCGCCTTGCAGGAGCGCATCACCTCCACCAAGGTAGGCTCGATCACTTCGGGGCAGGCCGTGTACGTTCCGGCGGACGACCTCACGGATCCGGCGCCGGCAACCACGTTCTCGCACCTCGACTCCACGGTGGTGTTGAATCGGTCGCTCACGGAACTCGGCATCTACCCTGCCGTTGACCCCTTGGATTCCACCTCCACCATTCTGGACCCGAACATCGTGGGCGAAGAACACTACCGCGTAGCGCGCAGGATTCAGCAGATCCTCCAGCGCTACAAGGATTTGCAGGATATTATCGCCATCCTGGGCATGGAAGAACTTTCCGAAGAAGACAAGCTCACCGTTGGGCGCGCGCGCAAAATTCAGCGCTTCCTCTCCCAGCCGTTCCATGTGGCCGAAACCTTCACTGGAAAGCCCGGTGTGTACGTGAAATTGGCCGATACGATTGCCGGATTCGCGGAAATTATCGAAGGCAAACACGACGCAAAGGCCGAACAGG
>CAZBWF010000038.1:273-7076 GCA_964495675.1 uncultured Gammaproteobacteria bacterium | reverse complement strand
ATTCGCCAAGAATTGGGCTGGAAGCCCTCGGTGCCGCTCAAAGAAGGACTGGAGCGTACAGTTCGGTGGTATCAGGAGAACGAGGATTGGTGGCAGAGAGTTAAGAGCGGGGAGTACCAGGAGTATTACAAAAAACAGTATGGATAATTTTAATAACCCAGCTCAATTACCTTTCGCAAGTAATGGATTTTTATATAATCCAGACACTGATTGTATTCTGCTAGTTAAAAGAGATGGTAATGCCTCTGCTGATAAATACAAATGGTCATTATTTGGGGGAAGAAGTGATCCCGGCGAAACTCCTTATACATGTTTTATACGTGAAACCAAGGAAGAGTTGAATATTCAATTAAAAAATGAAGACGTAATTTTTTTTGATAGGTATTTTCATGAAAAGAAAAGACAATGGTGGTATATTTTTTATGCTAAATCTAAGCTACTTAAGGCGGATATAACATTACGCGAGGGAGAAGATTTTGATTGGATTCCGATTAGCAAAGTGTTTAGTTATGACTTATCCGATGATGCCCGTCGTGTGGTTAAATTTTTTGTTAAAAAGTTGACTACAGATTTGATTAGTTCTTTAAGAAAACAGGATATTAAAGTAAGGATAACGAATAAAAATATTACTGCATGGGTGAGTATTGTTTTTGCAATTGTCTTAGGTTTAGGTGGATTTTATTTAAATTACAACTCGTTTAATATCCAGTCCGAAGAACTCAGTCGACAGAATGAAAGATTTTTAAAACTCTTACCACTAGACGAAGCGAAAGTTATCTTATCTGATTCCGATATAAATATATATCCTACATATTCTAATAACATTCCTATAATTGCTCTTGAATCAAGTCTTAATAACATAGGAAATTCAAGAGCCGAGAAGGTTCATTTTAGAACGTATCGTTTTTTTATGAATGAAAATGTTGCCAAAGATATTGAAGTATTTGATGACGAGCTTGTAATGGCATTATACCCACAAATTAAAGCACGGTTTGGTGTTACCAATATTCCTCAAGCTTTTAACGGCGAAAAAGTAATATTAGTTTATCACGTAAGCTATTTTGACACACACTCTCAGCAAGAAAAGAATGATGTATTTTGGTTTCAATATACAGTCAATAACATAGCAGTTTTTTCTTTAATAGAACGCACTATTAGGGAAATTGACAAAAGTCGGTTGGAAAAATTATTTTCGGAAACAAAAAATGACTACCTTCTAAATTTTATTCAGAAAGTTGACTGGTGGCAGGAGCAAATATGAAAACTCTTATTTTAGGGGCAAAGGGAATGTTGGGCCATGAATTGGCCAAAGTGTTTGCTTCCCACAAGCCCTTTTTGTGGGATTTTGATGAGATAGATATTACGGACCAAACGCAGGTCAATGAAAAGATTTTAGATTTAGCGCCGGAACTTATTATCAACGCGGCCGCGTACACGAATGTGGATGCGTGCGAGGAGAACGAGGAGCTTGCAACCCACGTCAACGGCGCGGCAGTTGGCCACCTTGCAGAGGCCGCGTCTACACTTGGCGCAACACTAGTGCACTATTCAACGGATTATGTGTTTGACGGCGCCAAGCAAGAAGGATACACCGAGGACGACCTTCCGAATCCGATTAATGCGTACGGAAGATCAAAACTTGTCGGGGAACAGATGCTGAAACAAGTTCAGCATGACGCGCCTAATTTTATTTATTATATTATTCGCACGGCGTGGCTGTATGGGGTACACGGAAAGAATTTCGTGGAGACCATGCTCGCGTTGGCGGATAAGGGCGAACCCATCAAAGTGGTGGACGACCAAATTGGTTCACCAACGTACGCGCCGGACTTGGCGGTGGCAACACTGGAGCTCGTGGAATCAAAAAAACCCTCCGGCATCTACCATCGCACGAATGATGGGGTCACAAGCTGGTACGGATTTGCAAAAGAAATATTTAAGGTGTTTACTAGGGAAGTTGATTTGGCGCCGTGCGCGTCCGCGGACTACCCGCGCCCGGCCAAGCGGCCCTCGTTTTCGGTGCTGCAATCAACAAAACTTCCGCCTCTGCGTCCATGGCAGGAGGCGCTCCGCGATTATGTTAAGGTGAAAGTATGAAAGGAATCATTCTGGCAGGGGGCTCGGGGACGCGGCTTAACCCGCTCACCAAAGTCACATCCAAACAACTCCTGCCCATCTACAACAAACCCATGATTTACTACCCGCTTGAAACACTCATGCGGGGCGGCATCAGAGAGATTCTGATTATTACGGCTCCGGACCGGGCCGGAGATTTTTTACGCTTGCTCGGTAGCGGCAAGGAGATGGGCGTAAAATTCACCTACGAAATTCAAGACCATCCAGAGGGTCTGCCGCAGGCGTTTACCATCGGAGAGAATTTTATCGGCGACGATTCTGTGGCGCTCATCTTGGGAGACAATATCTTTGAAGATGATTTTTCCGTGCAGATTAAAGGGTTCAAGAATGGGGGCCACGTGTTTGCCAAAAAAGTGCCGGACCCGGAGCGGTTCGGGGTGGTGAAGTTCGATGCAACCGGAAAAGCGGAAAAAATAGTGGAAAAGCCCAAGGAGCACCTATCCGATTATGCGGTGACCGGGCTCTATCTCTACGATAACCGCGTTGTGGACGCGGCAAAACATCTCACCAAGAGCGCTCGGGGCGAGTACGAAATTGTTGACCTCCATAATTTTTATCTGCAAAAAGGCGAGCTCACCGTGAGCACGGTGGAGGGGGAGTGGTTTGATGCCGGAACGTTTGATTCCCTCCTTGCCGCAAACTTGCTAGCCGCCAAAAAAGAAGGGTCTGCCTTCGTCAAGCTCCACGGCAAGAATTTGTAGCGCGCCGTTTGCGTCAATGAATGTCACCGAACGCTTGGCGGCAACGAGGCGCGGGTGCGCAATGGCCGGTTTTCCTTCAACCAGTTTTATGCTTCGCGGCTCTGCGGGCTGCGCCAGCTCGCTCACGCGGAGTGTTTCACCTAGTGCGTAGTACACGTGGCGCTCGTCATCAGAGAGGAACGGCTCTCGAATGGGCTCCGAGTATCGGGTAATGAGGCGGCTCGTTTCCCGCGTCGGAAGAACCGTGAGCGGGCTGGTAAATGTCCGTTGGTACAGGGCGAACCGCTCCGCATAGATGAGTCGCTCGCCATTTAACGTCCAGAACGCGTACTCAACCGCCTCAATGGTGAGCGCATTGGGTTCGGATGCGGTTCCAGGGATGGCTGGATCGATAATGGTGAGCATGTTAGTCCGTTCGTTTTGGATTGCGATGCGGTGGGAGTTGGTGGGTACAAAACGGTCATGCGCAGAAGAGTCGGCAGGACGCTCCGCAACGCGGTGGATGGTTCCGGGCTCCGTCGGGGCTATCCAGGAGACGTACGTCCGCTCGCTTGACGTGCTCTCCTCAATGAACACAATCCTGTTTTTTTCCGGCCGGTACCGGAGAATGGGGCCGCGCAAAACGAGCCGCGTCGTTTTGATGCGGTACGGAATGCGATAGAGCGATCCGGCAGAAAGGGCGTACACGGTGTTTTGAGTTGCCGGATCCCACTCGACATCTGAAAGTTTTTGGCTGGTAACTGATGCAAGGTTGATGAACTGCTCCGGAGCGTTTGCGTCAATAATGAAATGCTCGGGATTCGCGGCCGCGCCGCGGCTCATAATAAATTGGTCGTCGTGCGGCGACCAGGCGAGCGCGCGGAGCGGACGGCCTGCGAGGTTCGCCACGAATGCGTCAGCGCCATTCAAGGTGTTGTAGAGCCGCAGCTCATTTTTTGCATTGACGTACGCAATTTTATCTTTTTTTGCATTCCACCAGTAATCAACCACCGGCCCTGCAACGAGCGTTTCGGGCTCGGCCGCCGCAAAGAGGCGGATGTTATCTTCGAAGGTGGTGACCCGCGGTTCGATGGTAACGGTTTTTTCCCATGAGTGGTACCCCTCGCGGCTTACCGCGAGGCGCACTTCCCCCGGCAGAATAGTGTTGATGATGGTGGGAGTTTGCTCTTTGATAGGTTCTCCGTTCAACCAAACCGTTGCTCCTTCGGGGCGCGATTTAACCACCAAGCTTCCGGTTTCAACCACCCGGTTGTACTTGAAATCATAGCGAAAACCGGCCGTGTAGAGCACCAGCGGCGGCGCAGCTAGAAAAAAGATTACAATAAAGGTAGAATAGAGTATGCGTCTCAGGCGCGATGTCGTAACACTATGTCAACATTTGTTATTCGGGGAGGCAGGCAGCTTTCCGGCACGTGGCGGGTGCAGGGGATGAAAAACGCGGCAACCCCGGTTTTGGCGGCAACACTCTTGACGAGCGAGGAGTGCACCATCCACAATATACCGCGAATTCGCGATCTCGAACATATGCTGGCGATTTTGGAGGATCTGGGCGCCCGCATTCGATGGAACGACGAGCACACGCTCACGATTCAGACCAAGGAGATTGCGGCGGGCAACATGGACTACTTGCTGACCAAGCGGATGCGTTCCTCCGTGCTTTTCATGGGGCCGCTCTTGGCTCGGCTCGGCCAGGTTACCATGCCCGAACCCGGCGGATGCAACATCGGCAACCGCCCGCTCACGGCTCATTTCGAGGCCCTCAAGGGGCTTGGCGCATCGGTTAAAAAAGACGGCGCCTACTATACCATTTCCGGTCGGCAGTTGCAAGCGGGGAATATTGCCATGGTTGAGCGCTCGGTTACGGCAACCGAGAACGCGCTCATGGCGGCCGCAGGCGTTCCGGGCGCCACGACCATTACCAATGCCGCAAGCGAGCCCCATGTGGTCTGTCTTGCGAATTTTTTGCGCGCCATGGGAGCGCACATCGAGGGTGTTGGCACGACCGAAATCCGCGTCCGTGGGACTGACACGTTGCGCGGAGTCGATTTTACCATTATTCCGGATCAGCTTGAAATTGGCACCGTGGCCGTACTCGGCGCGCTTGCGGCTTCCGAGCTCACCATTGCGCCCGTGGTTTCGGAGGATATGGCAGTTGTCGCGGAAAAACTCCGCCAAGCAGGGGTGGAGCTGAATGAGCGCGGCAATTCGTGGATAGTTTCCCATTCCCCGAAAGCTCTGCGCGCGTTTACTCTCGAAACGGCGCCGCACCCCGGATTCCCGACGGATTTGCAGGCCCCGTTTGGCGTTCTCGCAACTCAGGCCCAGGGCATCTCCACCATTCACGACCCCATGTACGAAAACCGCTTGGGATACCTTGAGGAACTTTCGTCTATGGGCGCCCGCGCCGAGATTCTGGACGCGCACACCGCGCGCATTACCGGTCCGATGTCGCTTTCCGGCGCGGAGATTAACAGTTTGGATTTGCGGGCTGGCGCCACGCTCATTATTGCGGGGCTCGTGGCCTCAGGGGAAACGGTTCTCCACGACGCAGAAATTATTGACCGCGGGTACGAGGCGATTGATGAGCGCCTGCGCGCCATCGGAGCGGACATCACGAGGGTTGAGTGAGGGTATGTCCTGTGGTATGATTGGTGACATATGCTTTCTATTCTAAAGAAATCGTTATCGGCGTACACGGCTATTGTTTTAATTGTCGCCGCTCTTGTCGGTGGTTTTTATATTGGCAAGGGGCGCGAGAGAGTTCTCGTGGTGAACGAGAGAGGCGAGCCCGTTCCGTCCGGAACGGTTACTCTTGATCGCGCCTCTGCTGCCGAGTACCTTGGCCGCGATGTTAATTTTGATATATTCCTTTCGGTATGGGATATGCTGAGGAGCCGCTACATTGACCAGCCGATTTCGGAAACCAAGCTCTTTTACGGCGCGCTCGAAGGCATGGTCGCGGCATTGGAGGATCCGTACTCTGTGTTTTTGACGCCGAAAATCTCGGAGGAGTTTTCCGATTCCCTTAACGGGCGGTTTGAAGGCATTGGCGCTGAAATCGGCTTAAAACATGAACAGGTGACGGTTATTGCTCCGCTCGACGGTTCTCCAGCGGAGCGCGCCGGACTCCTTGCCAAAGATTCCATTCTCAAGATTGACGGCACGGATACTCAGGGAATGGATCTCAATGAGGCCGTGAACAGGATTCGGGGCGAGAAAGGCACGACCGTTGTGCTGACTGTGGCGCGCGAGGAGGTCGATGAGCCAATCGAGGTTTCGATTGTCCGCGATACCATTCGGGTCAAGAGCGTTTCGTGGGAAATGAAGGACGGCGGCATCGCGTACATTAAAATGCGCAATTTTAACACGGACACGACCGACTTGTTTCGCGCCATAGCGCGCGAGGCGCTTGCCCAAAATCCCAAGGGAATTGTGTTTGATTTGCGCAACAACTCCGGCGGATTTTTACAGACCGCTGTTGACGTTGCGTCCGCATGGATTGAAGACGACGCCATTGTGATTGAGCGCACCACAAGCGCCGAGGATGCCGGACTGTTGCCGGTTGTGGATTCGCCAACCGGCGTGGGTTCCGAACCGCCCGAGAGCGCCGGGAGTGCCGAGCGGCTCTACGAACGGGCTTACCAATCCAACGGCCGCGCGCTTTTCGCCGGGATTCCGACTGTCCTTTTGGTGAACGGCGGGAGCGCCTCGGCTTCGGAGATTGTCGCTGGCGCGCTCCAGGATTACGGCGCTGCGCGCCTCATCGGCGAGCAGACCTACGGCAAGGGCTCGGTGCAGATTCTAGAAGAACTGCCCGATGGCTCGAGCGTTAAATTTACTGTGGCGCGGTGGTACACGCCAAAAGACAGGTCAATCGACGAAGAGGGAATAACGCCAGATGAGGTCATTGAACTTTCAACCGAAGATTTCGGCGAAGACAAAGATCCCCAGCTGGAGCGGGCTCTG
>CAZBWF010000038.1:0-263 GCA_964495675.1 uncultured Gammaproteobacteria bacterium | reverse complement strand
GGCCAAAAAAATCCTGGAAAGCGGCAAATTCCTCAACCATGAAAGTTATTCTCTTGCGGCACGTTCCACAATTAGGGAATCCGGGCGATGTGGTGGATGTATCGCCCGGCTATGCCCGCAACCATCTCATACCTCGCTCGCTTGCGCGCGAAGCGACCGCGTCTGCACGTAACGTGTTGCAAGCACAGCAAGCACGAAAGGATCGTGAGCGCGAGCGTGAGCGGGTAGCGCGCGAGAAACCCGCCTCGGCGCTCGCGGGTCAA
>CAZBWF010000037.1:3621-7185 GCA_964495675.1 uncultured Gammaproteobacteria bacterium | reverse complement strand
TTCCACCATCATTACCATGCCCACGCCCCCGCCGTAGGGCGAATCATCGGTGCTGTGGTGCTTGTCTACAGCGTAGTCGCGCAGGTTATGCGTTTTGATTTCAATCAAACCCTGCTTTTGCGCGCGACCTAAAATGGATTCCTTGAGATAGGAATCAAATATGTTTGGGAAAATGGTGATGATGTCGAAGCGCATATGTTTCCGCGTCATCCCGAGCGCAGGTCGCGTAGCGACCGGAGTCGAGGGATCTGTTCGATTATTGCACGAGACCCCTCGGCTTCGCTCGGGGTGACGTGATTTATAACCAAAAACCGTGCCTAGTGTAGCACGGTTCTGGCAGAGATTCAATCTCAATGATTTAAAGTTTCAAATCATCTACGGCGCTGGTATCCGCTTCTTCTTCCTGCGGCGCGCTTACCGGAGCCGCGCTGGGGCGGTCCGTGCGCTCGCGGCGCGGGCCGCGGGTTGAACCCTCGGGTTCGTAGATTTTGAGGTTCACGCGGGCGTTGTTCTTGGCGCCGACCACGCGGAGCAATGTGCGCAAGGCGCGCGCCGTGTTGCCGGAGCGGCCGATAATCTGCCCCATGTCCTCGGGGTGTACTTTGAGCGTAATAAGGACGCCCATTTCATCAACGGTGCGTTCGGTCTGCACGTCGTCCGGGTGGTCAACCAACGCCCTTACGACGTAGTCAACAAACGCTTGGTCTTGTTCAGCCATACAGTTGCATGATTACTTGTAAAACGAACTTGTGGTTGGGAGCATACCAAAAACTCGCCGGGCTGGCAAGTTTTAGGATGTTGGGGTTACTTGTGGAGCCGGTTCCTTGTCCGCCGGCACTTCTTTGCTCTCCGGAGCGGCGCTCGCGCTCGCGGCCGGCTTCTCATCCGCTGGCTCGGCTGGCTTTTTCTTGGGCTTCCATGCCTGCACTTTTTTGCCCTCGATAATCTTGTTTGACACAAGCAGATTATGCACCGAAGCCGAGGGTTGCGCGCCCACGGCGAGCCAGTGCTTGATGCGCTCTGCCTCGAGGTTTACCACCTTGGGGTTTGCGATCGGGTCATAGTTTCCCAAAATCTCGAGGTGGCGGCCGGCGAGGTCGCGCGATTTCTCGGACACCACGAGGCGGTAGTGGGGCCGGTTCTTTTTGCCAATGCGTTGGAGACGGATTACTAACATGGGGTAGATAGTATGGGATTTTGAGGAATGTGTCAAGATGCGGCGCTTCTGACTGCTTTCTCCAAATCCACCGAAAGTAATTTACTCACCCCATCCGCGCCCATGGTTACCCCATAGAGGACGTTTGCTTTTTCCATGGTGTCGCGGTTGTGGGTGATGGTGATAAACTGGGTTTCGCGGGCGAGTTTTTCCAGAATGAGCGCAAAGCGCTCGCTGTTTGCCTCGTCGAGCGCCGCATCCACCTCGTCCAGCACCACGAACGGGGAGGGGTTGGTTTTGATGATGCTCGCGATGAGCGCAATGGAAGCGAGCGCCCGCTCGCCGCCCGAGAGCATGCTGATGGAGGTTACCTTTTTGTTGGGCGGCGAGGCCGTAATGGTGATGCCGGTCCGCCACGACTGCGCGAGCGCCTCGCGCTCTTCTTCCGTGAGCGCGGAGGCGGCTTCTTCGGTGAGCATGTCGAGCTCGTTTTCGCGCTTGAGCGCGAGATTCGCGCTCCCGCCCCCGAAGAGCGTTGCAAAGTATTCGCTGAAGTGTTTTTGAATTTTTGAGAACGAGCGGGAGAACTCCCGCTCAATGATGGCGTCCAGGTCAACAACCGCTTTTTTGGTTTTTTTGAGCGCTCCCTCCAAATCCAGCAGCTGGCTTTCCAAAAAATCGTGCCGCTCTTTTGTCTCATGGTACTCGGCATCCACCTCCGGATCAATGCCGCCGATCATTTCCAGCTCGTGCTTGATTCTTGCGATGTCCGGCCACCGGTCGCCTGAGGGCTTTTCGCCGCGGTGATTTTTAATGCGTTCGCGCAGTTCCGAAGCAACCTCCTTTTCGAGCTCGCTTGCAAGGTCGTCCCGTCGCGTTTCAAGCCGCGCGAGCGCGACTTCGGCTTCATTTTTCCGATTTGAAACCTCGGTCAATTTCTGCTGGAGCGCTTGGTAGTCCCGCTGGATTTCGAATACGCCTTCCGTTGCCTGCGACTGCGTTTTCGTGAGACGGGCAAGTTCTTGCTCGCGCATGGTTATTGCGGCTTCGGCTTTTTGCATGCGGTCGCCGAGCGCGCCAAGCTTGCGCTCAAGCTCCCGCCGCGCCGCTTCATGCTCGGGGCGGGGCTTGCCCTCCAGCGCCTCCGTAATTTCCGCCGAAAGTTTTTTTGCCTCGGCTTGCAGGGCGCGAAACTGCGCTATATCCGAGGCCTCTGAAAGTTTTTTGAAAAAGGCAAGCTGTTTTTTGGCAAGCAAGGCGAGTTTTGCCGCACTCTCGGCATGCGGCGCACTGCCGCGCGCGCCCTCCGCGGATTTCAGTTCCCGCGCGAGAGCGGCTTGCTCGAGGGCCACATCGTTTTTTTCGAGCAACGCTTGCCGGTAGCTGGCTTGGGCTTTTTCGTGCCCGCCGGATGCGCTCTGGCGCGCTTTGTGTTCAAGAGAGGAGAGTTTGTTTTGAAGTTCTACCAATTTTTTGGTGAGCGCGAGGCGCTCTGCGGCCATGGTTCGTTTGCGCTCGCCTGCCTCGGCGAGCTCTGCGTGGAGTTCGTGCCAAAGCGAACCATAGTGGGCGAGCTGGAGTTTTTGGAGTTCGGTTTCGAGCACTGCCCGTTTCTCAAGCCGCTTCATCTGACGAGCGAGTCCCGAGAGCCGCGGCTTTATTTCTTTGAGCAGGCCTCCCGCCTGGGCAAGGTTTTCCTCCGTGGCTTCTATTTTTGCGGCTGCCTGCTCCCGCTTGATCTGGTACTGCCGCACGCCAGTCGCCTCATCAAAAAAACCCTTCCGCTCGAAAGGGGAGGCCGCGAGAATGGCATCCACCATGCCTTGGCCGATGACGCTGTACGTGCGCTGGCCGAAGTGCGCTTGCGCCAAGAGGAGCTGAACATCGGCCAATCGCACCCGCGCTCCGTTGAGGTAGTACTCGCCCGTGCCGTCGCGGTACACGCGGCGCTTGATTGCGATGTGATCGTAGTCGAGTACGCCCGCTTTTTCTTCGTTGTTCAAATAGAGCACGGCCTCGGCAAACCCAAGCCGGCTCCGTGACCCGGAGCCGGAGAAGATAACGTCATCCGCGCGCTTGCCGCGCAGGAGCTTTATGCTCTGTTCGCCCAGCACCCACCGGATAGCGTCCGCGACATTCGATTTGCCGCTCCCGTTGGGGCCCACGATTGCCGCGATGCCCGCCGTGGCGCGCCTGCGCGCCGGAAAGGTGAGAAGCGTTTTTGTTGCAAATGATTTAAAACCCTGCAGTTCAAGTTTTTCGAGAAACATAGAAAGGGTTACTCCCAGCCCTTTTCCGCGAGCGCGTTCCGCGCGGCTTCGGTTTCTGCCTCCTGCTTGGAGGTGCCGCTTCCCTGCGCAACCTCCTCCCCACTGATGCACACGGCGACCGTAAACTGCTTGTTGTGG
>CAZBWF010000037.1:0-3611 GCA_964495675.1 uncultured Gammaproteobacteria bacterium | reverse complement strand
GTGGTCCGGGCCTGTTTCCTTCCGCACCTCGTAGGTTGGGGTTGCGCCGAGCTTTTCCTGCGAGGCCTCCTGGAATTTTGTTTTCGGGTCCACGTAGAGCTTGTTTTCCAGAATATGCGGGAGCCGGACGAGAATGCGGTTGGCGACAAATTGCGCCGCCGCCTCGTACCCCTGATCCAGGTAGATGGCGCCGATGAGCGCCTCCAGGGCGTTGGCGAGGATATAGTTGCGGGCCTTGGTGTTTTTTTCCTTGCCCTCGCCGCGCGAGAGGTAGAGGTAATCCTCAAGGCCCAGCTCGCGGGAAACCGAAGCCAGGTTCACGGCGTTCACGAGCGAGGCGCGCCAGTTGGTGAGCTCGCCCTCGGGATTCGGGTACTCCGCGTAGAGGTGCTCGGTGACCGCCAATTCCAAAACCGCGTCGCCCAAAAATTCGAGCCGCTCGTTATGGTCCAGCTCAAAGGTCGGGTTCTCGTTGAGGTACGAGCGGTGCACGAGCGCTTGCTGGAGCAGCTCCCTGTTTTTAAATGGCAGGGCAATGGCCTCTTGGAACTGGGAGAGATCCTTCATGTCGCATGAAGACACAAGGCACAAGACACCGCCACAAACGCGTATCTTGTTTCTTGTAGCTTGGTTATTGATTAGTCGTACGTGCGTCCATTGCTTCTGGCGCCTTTTTTGCAGTCACGGCCTGCTCTTCCGCCATCACCTTCGGGTGCTTTTCGGCCACCATATCCTTGTAGATGGAGCCCAGCACGCCGTTCACAAATTTGCCGCTCGAGGCGCCGCCGAACGTCTTGGCAAGCTCAATGGCTTCGTTGATGGCGACCTTGGGCGGAATTTCCGGGTTGATGGTGAGTTCGTAAATGCCGATGCGCAGGATATTGCGGTCCACCACGGTAATCTGCTCAAGCGGCCACTCCGGCGCGTAGGCAACAATGGTTTTGTCGATTGCCTCGCGGTGAGCGCTCACGCCCTTGATGAGGTCTACCACAAATGCCTGGTCCGGCAAGCCGGCCGCGAGATTGGTAAAGTTCCGCGCCATGGTCGGTTCGAGCGCTCCAACCATCCGGCCGCGGAAATCCCACTCGTACAAACTCTGCAAGGCCACGGTTCGTGCGAGATGCCGGTTTGACATATGCTACGAAGCGCGCGTTTTTTTTGCGTACTCGCCGCACTTCGGGCACACGCGGTGCGGCCGCACGGCAGTACCGCACTTGGCGCACGCCGCCAGCACGACATGCGAGAGCGCAAAGTGCGAAGCGCGCCGCTTTCGCTGCGATGAGGCCCTGCGTTTTGGAGGGACGGGCATAGTGGTTTGGAGTATAATTAATTTTATCTAACTTGGCAAGGGGCTGAATTTTTTCCCCACCTTAATCACACATTGTGTACATGAGGATAATTTTGTGTTCTCTGCGGTTGTGGTATAGTGGTAACTGTCCTTATGAACAGCGAACAACTGTGGCAAGCTACGCTCGGAGAGCTTGAGCTCTCGGTGAGTAAAGTTCACTTTACCACCTGGTTTCGCAATACCTTCATTCTCGATTGGAACGAACAGAAGGTGGTGGTGGCGGTTCCGAACAACTTTACCAAGGCGTGGCTCGAGAACAAGTACCACAAAGCCATCATCAAAATACTGCAGAACGTTACCGAAAACAAGGTGACGAATGTCGAGTACCGCGTTGAGACGAATAAGAAAGTGGATGCGCTCCGCGCGGCTCCCGCCAGCGCGAGCGCGTCCGTTGTCCTCGAAACGTTGGTTGAAACCGCTCCGGCCCGGCCTGCCTCCGCGATGGGGAACGGGTTGCTTTCCGGCGGGCTGAATCCGCGGTATATTTTTTCGAATTTCGTGGTGGGCAAGGGCAACGAGCTCGCGTACGCGGCGAGCATTCGGGTTTCGAAAGAGCCGGGCAAGAAGTACAACCCACTGTTCCTCTACGGCGGCGTTGGCCTGGGCAAGACGCACCTCTTGCAGGCCGTGGGCAATGAGCTCGTCATGGGGAATCCAAAGACCAAGCTCATGTACGCAACGAGCGAGCAGTTCACCAACGACTACGTGGGCGCCATCAAAGGCGGGTCGCTCGATAGCTTCAAGGGCAAGTACCGCACCGTGGATCTTCTGCTCATTGACGACATTCAGTTCATTGGCGGCAAGGAGCAGACGCAGGAAGAATTTTTTCATACCTTCAACGCCCTCCGCGATGCGGGCAAGCAGATTGTGCTCACCTCGGACCGCCCGCCCAAAGCAATTCCGGCCCTGGAGGAGCGGCTCATTTCGCGTTTTGAATGGGGGATGATTGTTGATATTGCCTCTCCGGATCTCGAAACGCGCATGGCCATCCTTTCGAGCAAGGCCTCGGAGCGGCAGGTCGCGCTTCCAGACGAGGTGCTCCGGTATCTTGCGAGCAACATCCAGTCGAACGTCCGCGAGCTCGAGGGCGCCTTGAACAAACTCTTGGCATACGCCGAGCTCAACAACTCTGCTCCGGAGCTTGAGGCCGCCAAAAACGTGGTGGTATCCATTACCATGAATCAGAAGAAAGGCGGCATTACGGTGCGCGAACTGTTGCGCGTGGTTTCGGAGTACTTTGACATTACGCTTGACGAACTCACGGGCCAGTCCCGCCGCAAGGAACTGGTGGTGCCGCGGCAGATTACCATGTTTTTGATGCGCTAGGCCCTCGACTCATCCTACCCCACCATCGGCCACGAGCTGGGCGGACGGGACCACACCACGGCCATGCACGCGTACGCCAAAATTCGGCGCGATGCGGATATCGAGGAGCGGATTCGGCAGGATATCAATTTTATCAAGCAACGTCTGTACAACGGCTAGCGCCCTATACCCAAGCCCTGGATGTTCCGGGGTTTTTTGGTTATTTGTGTTAGGTGCGATATACTAAGCTCATAGTGTATGCCTGATACGAATCAATCCATTGAAGATTTGCTTGGCGCCGCGCCGCCGGCGGGCGATGAGAGCGTTGCCGGAAAGCTCTCGGAGAAAATGTCCGAGCTCGGGCAGGACGCCAAGGAGCGTGAAATTGCCGCCTCCGCCGCATCCCTCGGCGTGCCGTACATTGATTTGCGCTCATTGCCGCTTGACCGCGAGGCACTGCCGCTCCTCTCGCGCGAGGACATGGGAAAATTCAAGGCAGTAGTGTTTTTGAATCAGGGCGGCGAACTGCGCATGGGAACTGTCGAGCCGGCGGACGAGGTGCGCGCCAAACTTGCCTCGCTTGCCGAGGAGCACCGCGCGAACGGAACGCTCTACCTCATCTCCGAGGCGAGTTTGGCGCGCGCGCTTGCCGAGTACGACAAGATTCCCAAAAAGAAAGTCATCCGCGAGAGCGTTTCCATTACAGCCAGCGATTTGGAAAAATATAAGGATGATGTGGCGGACCTCGCGGCGCTCCCGGCAAAAATAGGCGAGATTCCTCTGACGGATGTGGTAACCATCATTCTCGCGGCCGGCATCCGCAATGAGGCCTCGGACATCCACATCGAGCCGGAAGAGGCCGGCAGCCAGCTTCGGTTCCGCATTGACGGCGTTCTGCACGAGGCCGCGGAACCCTCGCGCGCTATGTGCAAAGCGCTCAGTGCCCGCCTCAAGCCCC
>CAZBWF010000036.1:5514-7643 GCA_964495675.1 uncultured Gammaproteobacteria bacterium | reverse complement strand
AAGAATAAATCCGCACAAAAACGTCAACAACAGAAGTAGGCATAACAGTCGAAGTTGTATTACTGGGCATATATCCCCATTGTACCACACTCAAATCGAGCGTCTACCCAATGCAAAACACTCCTCCTCCCTGCCTCACCATGCCTTCGGCTTGCAATGCCGCGAGCGCCGAACGGACGCGGCTTGCTGGCTCGCCGAGCGCTTGTGTGATAGATGCAACGCTCCCTGATTTTTTGAGAAGCAGTGTGATGATGTTCCCGCGCAGTTGCCGGTTCGAGCCCGAGAATTTTGGCTGGCGCGTGTGGTGCTTGCTCCGGCGCGAAGGGTTGGGATGCGTTCTTTTGAGATGCGCTCCATAATCCATGAGTGCCGAATACCACTTGACTGGATTCGACGCATCAAGCGTTAGCGTAACGAGCGGCAGAATTTTTTTGTCGCTGACTTTTCTCGCGCTAGGAAAAAAATGATGGATGAACACGGAACGGATGTTGGTTTCAATGACAACAGACGCACGATTGAACGCAAATGCGGCAATGGCCGCCGCAGTGTAGGGGCCGATGCCCGGCAAGGTTGCAAGCGCCATTGGATCAGATGGAACGCGTCCGTGGAACTTCGCCACTATGCGCTCTGCGCTGGCTTTGAGGGCTCGCGCCCTGCGATTATACCCAAGCCCCTGCCACAGCCGGAGGACTTTCAAGAGCGGCGCCTCCGCAAGCGATTGAACAGTCGGAAATGTTTTAATAAATGCGCGATACTTTTCAACCACGCGGTCCGTCTGCGTCTGCTGGAGCATCACCTCGGAAACCAAAATGCGGTACGGATTTTTTGTACTGCGCCATGGGAATGAACGTCGGTTTTTCCGATAAAAGCCGTACACCGCATTTCGAAAAGAACGGACTTGCGCGCGCGTGAGTCCGTTCTTGGTTCGTTCTTTTTGTGCTGGCTTTTTCCTCATTATTCTGGAGTTTCCGCAGTGGACGTAGCGGTTTCGGCATCATCTGCGGCAATCGGCTCCCCAACGCGCGAAACGAGCAGGGCTCGGAACTCATCATATCCCTGCGGGCTCTCGATTTGCTCGCCATCGAGGAAAAACGTGGGCGTGCCCGGAATATTCAGTCGCCGCGCGAGGCGCGCATCAACATCAACCGCATTCCGCACCGAGTCGCTCTCGTAGTCAGTCAAGAATTGCCCGCGTGAAAGCCCAAGCGATTCCGCGTAGTCAGCGAACGTATCCTTGGGGTTTCGGATGTTTGACCATTCGCTCTGGCGCTCGAAGAGCATGTCATGCATCTCCCAAAACGTATCCTGCGCTCCGGCTGCCTCGGCCGCCCATGCGGATGGCTCCGCGTTCGAGTGAATGCTGGTCAGAGGATAGTGGCGATACACGAACCGCACCGAATCCTTAAATTCATCTGCGAGCCGTTTGACGAGCGGAAAGTAGGCCCCGCATGCTGGGCATTGAAAATCGCTGAATTCAACCAAGGTCAAGCCGGCCTCCGGGTTGCCCTTGGCGTGTCCCGCAGAGCCAAGGTCGCCGGCCGCTTCCTTTGGCGCTCCTGCGGTTGAGGCGAGCCACCAAATGCCAAGAACAATAATAATGGCGGTAACAGAACCCATGCCCCATCGCTTCAAGGAACCGGTGCGCGCCATGTGACCGCGCTCTGCCATCTTTTGCTCCTTCGCAATCGCCCTGCGCTGTTTTTTGGTGAGGATTGGCTGGGATTCGGGAGTTTGCTCCATAGGTTGGTAGTATAGCAAAAATTTAGGGCAACACAAAAAAGTACTTCGCCCCAAAGGCGCAAGTTCTCTCCATCAAAAAACCCCACACGCGTGGGGTTTTGTTATTCCTTCATTTTACCGGCGCCCACCAGCATGTAGAGCGCGCCGAGACCGACTAGGGTATAGATCACGCGAGCCGCGGATGTCATGTCGCCGAATATGCTCGCCACCACGTCTACCTTGAAGAGACCGACCAAGCCCCAGTTGAGGCCGCCAATCACCACAAGAATAAACGCTACCCAGTCAAGATTACCCATTTTTTTCATAGGTTTTCCCTTCTGTTTATTTATATTTGTTTCGACCATTAGTAATTATACCATTTTTACGACCAATAGTCCATTTTTTGTCAA
>CAZBWF010000036.1:0-5414 GCA_964495675.1 uncultured Gammaproteobacteria bacterium | reverse complement strand
GGATTGATGCGGATAATTTTATCGTCCCCGGCATTGATGCTGCCGCGGCCATCGCGGTTCGAAGTGGTGAGGTAAAACATCCCGTCCGGCCCCAGTACAACAGTTCGCAAGCGGCCGTATTCGCCCGCAAAATGCTTTTTAAGCTCTTTCACGCGTCCGCCATCAAGCACTGCCTCATACAGCGTTTCTCCGCGCAATCCCCCAAAAAAAATGCTCTTGTCCCAGTACAATGCCGAAGCAGGCGCCCATGTGGCGCTTGACCCGGAGTGGATGGCAGGGCCCACGGTGCCCTCTGCCACCGAATCCCCCTGGCTCTCCGGCCACCCATAGTTTGCGCCCTCTCGAATCACATTCAATTCATCAAGCCCGGATGCAACGCCGGAGCGGCCGTGTTCAGTCACCCACAAGCGGCCCTGCTCATCCCACGTAATCCCCTGCGGATTGCGGTGTCCGTATGAATACACCTCCACTTTCCCGTCATCCCGCACGCGGAGAATTTTGCCGGCGAGCGAATTCTTGTTCTGTGCGTTCTGCGTGTTGCCGGCATCTCCGGTGGTAATGTAGAGCAGTCCATCCGGACCGAACCTAATGCGGCCGCCATCGTGGTACTGGGCTCCTGGAATGTTATCAACAATGATGCGGCTGTCCGAGAGCTCGTTCGCGCGGAATTCATAGCGCGCCACGCGATTCAAAAGCCCGCTCCCCTCGCGCACCGTGAGATAGAGATACAAAAATCGGTTGGCTGCAAAATTCGGATCCAGCGCAATGCCCAAGAGCCCGCCCTCTCCCGCATGTTCGGCCTCGGGAATGGGAATTTTTTTTGCGGCGCCGTTTTCAATCAAAAGCAACGTGCCCGGCCGTTCGGTCACGAGCATTCCCCCTTCGGGCAAAAACGCAATATCCCAGGGAATGGACAAGTTCTCTGCAACAACCGTCTGATTCGGCACAGGCGCCTCTGGCGGATTGGCCTCTTCTTCCCGCGCCGCTGTTTCCTCCTCCGGCGCAGTAACCGCAACATCCTCAACCGGCGGCGCATACTGCGGACGGATAAGCCCCCGCAGATTTTTCCAATACACCACGCCAACGCCGGCGAGCGCAACCGCACTAATAATAAAAATGACTTTTTTCATACTACCCTATCTTGCTGAATGTAAAATGCCGGTACCCCATAACCGGAATGCCGTACCGTTCCTCAATAACTTTTCCGGAAGAAACAAACACCGCCTCGTTCCAATCAAACCCAAGCTTCCCCGCCGCTTCGCGCACCTGGTTCTCGGAATCGCCCTCAATCTCCGCGTACGTCGGAATCTTGGGCCACGTGTCAATGTCAACAGCCACGTTGCCGAAATGGAACGTGTGGCGCTTTTTCTCCTGCTCGCGCCACACCACAAACCCAATTGCCATAAAAAACGCTTTTGCTTTTTCAAAATCCGAAACCTCAAACTCAACTTCGTCGGTTCCGCCGAGCTCAAACGTATGGTGGTGTTTGTACGCAACCAGCGCTTTGCCGCGCATCTTGCGCACGCGGATAAACCGCTCGATTCCTCGCCATGTCAGTTCCTTGTCGTAAATAATCACTTCCTGAACCACATCCTCGCCCAAATCCTCCGCCCCAAGTTCGCGCAGTTTTTGAACGAGCGCCTCGGCATGTATCTCCAAAAACTTCGCTTCAATTTCGCGGTGTTCTGTCATACACCCACTCTACCAGCTTTCAGGCAATAAAAAAAGCGGGGGGCAAACAAATGTTCGTCTGCTCCCCCGCCGCGTGTTCGGCCGCCGCGTCATCCTACCCCTGCTGGATGTTGGCGACCATCGCAACCTCATCCCCGGGGTTCACCGCCTGCCCGGGCTTGGCCCACGCGCCGCCCACCATCGCGCGTCCGGTCTTGGGATTGATGCCGGCCTCTGTGAGGACCGCCTCAATCGCCATGGCGGTTGCCGCGCTCACCGGAGTCACCCGTCCGTCCGGATCAGTGACGGAGATGGGGCGCCGCTCCATCGTGGCTGTCATACGTATCACCTCCCTTCGTCCCAAGTTGGGGTTTACGCCGTCAGCATTCCGGGGCCGCTGACGGTCATAGAAATGAACTGTTTGAACGGCTCCTGGCGGAGCCACTTCTTGAGCTGGGAACCAATGATCCCGGCCACCAGGAACCCAACGTACATGATGGACTGCGCGGTGCAGGAGAGGGGCAGGGCATCCTTCGCGTCGAAGAATGACTCTTCGTAGAACGCCACTTGGTCGGCATCCACCGGAGAGAGCGTGTAGACCTGAATGCTCTCTCCCCCGAGCCGCGCATCAATGTACAGCGGCACATGCACGTTCCACCGGATATACTCCCAGAGCTTCCGGCGCTCGTCAATGTGGTCGAGCCCGGAGATGATGATGCCCCGCGGGGCCTGCGTTCCGTCAAAGAACACGGGGTGCGCCTCCACGCGGCACTCGTCCACGAACGTGCGGATGGTGCGCTGGAGGGCATCCACCTTGGTGCGCCCGACATCCTCCATGCGGAAGAACTGGTTCGGGATATTGGGCGCCTCCACGGTGTCCCTGTCCATCAGGCACATATGCGGGCACCCCATCTTGGCGAGCAGGAGAGCCGTGGGGCTCCCGATGCCGCCACAGCCCACCATCCACACCGGAAACAAAAAGTGATGGGGCAGCAAGAGCTGCTCCTGCCGCATCAAATTCATAGCCGCCTCCTTTTTTTCTTAGTGGCTTTCCGCCACTGCGTGACCGTGTGGCGGTTGTGCTGGTTCGTGGATTGCACCGCGCCGAGCAGATAGTGCGCCGCCGAAACCGGCCCCCCGAACGCGAGCGCGTTCGCAATCGCGCGCCGGAGCGCGCACATCTGTTCAAAGATGCCAGCCGGGTGGGGGATGCCGGCCGGGTGCGTAGTCCAGAGGCACTCCACGCAATAGGGGTCTTCACGGTACAAGTGGAGCACCGCGCGGAACACTCCTATCTCGTAATCGCACCCATCCATCCCGGCAATAACCGGGTTGGCGTACACGGAGAAAGCAAACCCCCGAAACTCAAGGCCGAGCACGCCGTGCAAAGCGAGAATCCGGTCAATCGTTTCCGGATCCTCCTGCTCCGAACGGACGAGGCCTCCGCCGAAACACGAACGAGCCCACTCGAGTGTTTTTCCGGCAATGCCGGCGCTGCGCTGCGCGGCGCTTACGAGCGGCCCGATGCGCGCGAGTTCTATCGCGTTGCCGCCGGCGCGCTTGATCTCTTTCTCCAGCGCCTCGAGCGCGCGGTAATGCTCTTCGGCAGTACGGCCAAGCTCGTCGAGTATCTCTCCCGGCGTCTTGGTGATGTGCCGTGCCCACGCTTCTCTCGCCTCCCCCTGTCGCTCCCGAACCGCGCGGACAAGCTCCCACGCGTCTGCTTCAATCGCACAGAGTCGCATAATGCTCACCTCCCGAATGGCGTTGCCGTGGTCGTTGAATGTTCGTGTTTGGTGTTGGAAAGAAGTATACAATAACCCAATCACGCCCGATTGTCAAATTTTTTCAAGAGTGATGCACCCGCCTGCTTTATGGTGTCATAAATCACGGGCAGTTCGAGGTAATCAATGCCAATGGCAATCCAGGCAAGCCACGCTGGCAGGAGCGGGACGCGCGCTCCGGTCAGAAACTGCTCCACCACAAACTCGTCCGTAATCCAAAAAATGTGGAGCCACTGCGAATTCAAAAAAATGAGGTACACAACGCTCTTAAGGTTCCACGAACGGCGCAGTTCGCTGATGTAGACAAACGAAGTAATGACGAGCGCCGGAACTTCCGTGTAGTCCACGAGCACCAACAAGGTCTGCCACGCGCCGGAAACCGAAAAAAACGATTCCCCAAAAATCCGAAAGAGCACCACGTCAGTTGAAAGCCAATACAAATGCACCAATTGCCACGCAAACAAGAGCGCCGCAATGCTCACATTGAGCGTGCGGTGGCGTTCATACCATTCCCAGAATTGTTTTCCCAAAGTTGACATACACAACCCCTCCATTCTATAGTAACCTACCGAACAGATACGCATAGTGTACCAAAACGGGGCGTTCCTTACCAATGGAGGATTCCCATGCCACCGGACAGCAGATGGTTCCACATCATTGAGGTCCAGCAGTTTTCGAGCGAGCACCTCGCGGAGCTCTTCCGAGTCGCGGACGACATGCGCGAGGCCGCGTTTTCAGGCGGGTCCGAGATGCTCCGCCGCCGCGTCATGGCCGCACTCTTCTACGAACCCTCAACGCGCACACGGCTCTCGTTCGAGGCCGCCATGCTCCGGCTCGGAGGAGGTGTCGTCTCCACGGAGAGCGCCAAGGAGTTCTCGTCCGCGGCCAAGGGAGAGACGATCGAGGATACCATCCGCGTCGTCAGCTCCTACTCGGATGTCATCGTTCTGCGGCACCACGAAACCGGCGCCGCACAACGGGCCGCGCGCGTCTCCATGAAGCCCGTCATCAATGCGGGCGACGGCACGGGCCAGCACCCGACCCAGGCGCTCCTGGATATCTACACCATCCAGCGGGAGCTCGGAGGGCTCGAGGGCGTGCACGTGGCCATGGTCGGCGACCTTGCCAACGGCAGAACCGTGCGGTCGCTCGCCAAGCTCTTGGCGCTCTTTCCTAAGGTGCGGCTCACCTTCGTGGCCCACCCCCTGGTGCCCATGCGGCCGGACATTCACGCGTACCTCGCCGCGCGCAAGGTTCCGTATCTGGAGCAAACGGACCTCGCGGCCGTAGTGCCCACTGTTGACGTCCTGTACGTCACACGGGTCCAGCGCGAGCGGTTCGGGGAACGGGTGGCTGACTACGAGGAAGCATGCAAAGCGTACCGGATTACGCCCGAGGTGCTGGAGATTCTGCCGGCCCACGCCTGCATCATGCACCCGCTCCCGCGGGTGGATGAAATCAGCCCGGAGGTTGACCACGACCGCCGCGCCGCCTACTTCCGGCAAGCCGAGAACGGACTCTACGTCCGCATGGCCCTCCTCAATCTCATTCTCGCGTCATGAGCGAGCCGAGAGAGTGCCAAAGATGGGGTGCCGCAGAACAACTGCGCACCCCGTCTTTTTTTGTTCAATGCGCCCTCGGCCATGTGCTAGCCGCAGGCGGATAGATTCTCGTGAGCGGGTGGTGAGCGCACTCGTGCTTCCTCGCCGGGCACATCTGTCTGCCGTACTCAATAATGCGGTAGGTCCACGCGAACCACTCTTTTTTCGGCAAAAGTTCCATCAAGTCCCGTTCGATTTTTTTCGGGTCTCGCGAATCCGTCAAATCAAACTTCAAAGCAAACCGGCGCACATGCGTATCTACGGCAATGCCTTCCACGCGCCCAAACGCGTTGCCCAAAATCACGTTCGCGGTTTTACGCGCAACGCCCGGAATCTTCAAAAGTTCTTCCATGGTGTC